>CAZPCC010000260.1:0-8145 GCA_964584905.1 uncultured Gemmatimonadaceae bacterium
GGCCCCCGTACTGACCCCGCCGGGGAGGTCGCCGCTCAGATCATCGTATTTCAGGTTGGGATGCGGAGGCGGCGTGGCCTGCCCCGCCGCGGGCGGAGGTGATGCCGCGACGAACCCCGCGGCGAGGAGGCTGAGCAGCGAAATGCGGACGAGGTCGCTCGCGCGGGCGCTGATGCCTGGCGTGGGGGCGGTCGTCATGTCGTCTCTCCTTTTCATCTGTAGTCCAGGCGGAAGCACACAAAAGGGAACACTCCCCGGCCGCGCCCGAGGGCGCTTGCCGACCAGCCCGCCTTACCGTACCTTCGCAGTTGCGACCCCAACGAAAGCCGTGCTGGGCGAGCCGTTGCCGGGAGCAATTGTTTGTCTCGCTCTCGTCAGAACAAGGTGAAGACGGCGCCGTCACGTGCTCGTTATATGGCTCCCCACGAAGCGCCCACCCCCCCTGTTGACGCACGCCTGACGCTCGTTACCCTCGGCGGGGCGGCTCTCCTCCGGGCTACGGACGGCCAGGAGCCGCGCCCCGAGCTGGGTCCCGGCAAGGCGCTTGCGCTCCTCACATACCTGGCCTGGTCCCCCGGCCGGAGCGCCGGCCGCGAGGAGCTCATCGACCTGCTGTGGGCCGATCTCCCTCCCGACCGCGCCAGGGCGGCGCTACGGCAGATCGTCTGGCAGATCCGCCACCGGCTCGGCGAAGGCGTCCTTTCGAGCGGCAGCGACACGCTTGTCCTGAGCGTCCCCTACTCCGCGGATCGCGACGCCTTCCTCCAGGCCGTCGAGGACGGAGCGCTCGAGGTGGCGGTCAGACAGTACACGGGAGACTTCTTCCCCAGCTTCGCCGCCCCCGGCGCGGCGGAGTTCGAGAAGTGGGCCGACCGCCAGCGCGACCAGTTGCGCGACCTCTTCCTGCACGCTGCCGGGATCCTCGTGCGCCGCTGGCTCTCCGCCGCCCGCTTCCGGGACGCGCAGGCGCTCGCGCGCCGGGGGCGCGATGCGACCCCACTGCGGGAGGGCGCCCGGCGACTGCTCCTCGAGGCGCTCGTCGCCGGCGGCGAGTTCGTCACGGCAGCGGTCGAGGCGGATGACCTCGAGCGAATGCTGGCGGAAGAGGAGCGCGAGCCGGAGCCGGCCACCCTCGAGGCGATCCGGCTCGCCCGGCGGATGCTCCCCGAGGGCGGCGATGCCGCGGCGCCCGCGCCGCTCGCGGCCGAGCTGATCGGCCGCGAGCGAGAGTTCTCGGCTATCACCGCGGCCTGGAACGAGGGGCGCCTCCGCGGCGGGCAGCACGTCCACGTGGTCGCGCCGCCGGGGATCGGCAAGACGCGCCTGCTGCGCGACCTGGACAGGCGGCTGCGCACGCTGCACGCCTGCGTCGTCCACGTGCGGTCGAACCCGGGTGAACGGCCAGTCCCGTACACGCTCGCCGCCAAGCTCGCCGAGGCCTTGGCGAAGCTCCGCGGATCGGCCGGCATCTCCCCGGCCGCCGCCGCCTCGCTGGTGGCGCTCAGTCCCTCCCTGTCCGCGACCTACAATGCGGCGCCGGACCCCTTCCCCTCATCCGGTGATGACGCACTGCGACGGCGGACGACGGCGGTGGGGGAGCTGGTCGTGGCGGTGGCCGAGAACCGTCCGCTGGTGATCCTCGTGGACGACCTGCACTGGTCGGACACCGCGTCGCGGTTGCTGGTGCAGGGCGTCCTCGGCAGGGTGTCGGAGGGCCACGTGCTCATAGTGACGGCGGCCCGCCCCGAGCCGGGGGGAGGACCGTCCACCAGCGACACAGTGCTGCTCGAGCTGAAGCCGCTCGGCAAGGGGGGTGTGGCGGCCCTTGTCGCCAGCCTCGGCGCGCTGCCGCATCAGGAGTGGGCTGATTGGCTCGCCGACGAGCTGGACACCGCCACCGGAGGCTCTCCGCTGCTGGTCCTGGAGACGCTGCAGCTCGCCCTGGAGCGGGGGTCGCTTGTCCGCACTGAGCACGGATGGCAATGCCCCGACCCGGACGCGCTTTTTGTCGAGCTGCGCGCCGGCGGCGCGCTCCGCCACCGCATCACTCAGCTCGACCCCGGCGCGCGGCGCTTGCTTCTCCTGCTCGCGCTCGCCGGGGCGCCGCTGGCAGCCGCGCGGCTTGCGCGGGCCGTGAGGGCGGATGTGGTGCTCGTTGATTCCTTGCTCGGCACGCTCGAGCAGCGCGGGCTGGCGGTGCGCGTCGGAGCCGAGTGGCAGCCCGCGCACGACGAGATCGCGTCGCTCACGCGCGACTCCACCGAGCCCGGTGTGCTGCGCGAGGAATGTGCAGTGCTCGGTCGGGTATTCGCGGAGGATGCAGAGCAGGACTCCAGATTGCTCCGACGGGCGGCTGCTTTGCTCGCCGCCGGCGGCGACGACAAGGACCTGCAGGACGTCTACAATCGCTACGTCGCCGAAGCGCATCGCCGCGGCGACCGCCGCGCGGCATCGATTCTAGCCACAGAGCTGCTCGGTGACCACGCTACGCCTACGCGCGTCGCCCGGTTGGTGGTCGGCCTCCCGCTGCGGCGGCGCGCGGGCCTCGACTCACCAGCACGAGTGGCGACCGTGTCGGCCCTCGGAGTTGCCGCGATCGCCGCGATGCTGGCGTTCACGTTCAGATCGACCGCCGAAGCTGACGCGACGCTGCTCGTCATCGGTACCGGACGCGGGGGAGCGCCCGTCGTGCGGCGCGCCCCGCTGTTCCGCGCGCGATGGGGCGAACGTGATGCGGTCGAGCCGACGGAGATCGATCGGGACTACCCTCGTGCGCTCCTCGACAGGTCCTTGGCGCCAGGCGTAACTCATCCGGATGGCCAGCGTTGGCTGGTAACTCGAAACGCTGCCGACAGCGGAGGCCAGGACGTCTGGTTGGTGTACCGCTCCGGGCGGGAGCGACGTCTCACCCACGCACCCGGCGACGACGGCTTCGCGGCGTGGTCGCCCGACGGCCGGATGGCCGTGTTCCGGACGGACCGTTGGGGCTTCGGCCGGAGCCGAGCCGACATCGCGATCCTGGACACGGCGACTCTGGAGGTCCGGCTGTTGACCGGGGGACGCGAATGGGATGGCGATCCGGTCTGGAGCCCCGACGGGGCGCGCATCGCGTTCGTCCGCATGTTCTTCGAGGACCCACGGCCGAATCACCTGTGCTGGACGACGGTCGAGGGCGCGCCGCCGCGCTGCACTGAAGTCCAGGGAGTCAACGCATTCCGGATTGGAGCCTGGTACGACTCGCAGAATGTACTCGCGACCGCCGACTCTGGTGGGACGACGGCACTCGTGCGGATCAACGTCGGCAGCGGTCAAGTCCGTTACGTCGGAACCGGCAACGGGGAGCGCTGGATGAGTCCCGACGGGCAGTGGGTTGCCTGCCGGTGCACGCGCGCCGGCTTCCGCGGACTGTCGTGGTTCGTCTTTCCCGTCGACCGTCCGGATCAGACCAAGCCGCTGGCAGTGAAGGCGGAGCCGTTCGGCGGCCTCCGGGTGCGGTGGGTGCCCGCGTCGCGCCCGCGTCCTTATCTCGACACGTTGCATGTGGAGGAGCCGCCGAACGGCGTTCCGGCGGACGCGCGCCACCAACTGCGCGCGCGCGGCGTCGATCAATACGGCCAACCGATCGGCGTGCACGCGCTGCGCTGGTGGTCCGGCGACACCTCCGTTGCGCGCATCGATTCGGCGGGAGTGCTGGAATCGCGTCGCGTGGGGCGGGCCGTGGTCCACGCCTCCGCCGGCGGCTGGCGGGTCGATTCGGCGACGATCGTCATTCGCCCGCCGAGCTACACTGTAGCTCTCCGAGAAGGCTGGCGTGACTCGCCCGAAGCGCGCTGGGTGCCGTTCGGCGAGCCACGACCGAGCCTTACGACAGGGCCTGGCGGTGTACGCGCGTTCTGGAATGCCGGCGACAGCACCTGGGACAGCGGCGCGTACTCGCGCGCGCGTTTTCACGCGGGGGCGGGTTTCGGACTGGAGACGACTTTGTCATCGCCGATGACTGACGTGCAGTGGCAGAGTCTAGTCATCAGTGTCGGACCGGCGCGCGATTCGTCGGAAATGGCCGCGTGGGATCATCGGAACGGTAGGTATGATGCGCTTGACCCCGACGCCGCCGGCGGCTGCCTGGTCCAATACCCGTACACTGATGGCGCCATCGGACGGAACGGGCTGCGCGTGGCGAACGGGGTCCTCCGCCGCGTCTTTGAGGTGCCGGCGACGTACGGCACCGGGACGTGGTACACCGTGCGCCTGCAGCTCTTCCCCGACGGGCGTTGCGGCTTCGCCGTCGACGGCAAGCCGCTTTGGATCAGCGAGAACGAACTGCCGGTCCATCGGCCTTTCAGGGTAGTTCTTCAGGGCAGGTCGTACAACACGCGCATGCTCGTCGGGCCGCTCCAGGCTTGGGAGGGCGTGCGCAGTGACATCGATTGGGGAGTGCTGGACTCAACTGCAGTGAGCGTGGCCGCTGCTCCACGTCGTTGAGTTCGCAGCTCCGACCGCGTCGCTTTATAGAGGCGAGTGGTTCAAAATGCCGTTACCGGGCCAACTTCTCGAGGCGCGCTCCCTCAGACGCCCGCGTGAGCCAGGCGCGGGCCTTCCGCCCGAAGCGGGCCTCGTAGTCCCCGGCAAGGGCACGGCAGGCCTCCGCAAGCGCATCATCATCACCAACCGCGATGGCGCAGCCGCCCCACCCCGCGCCGGTCAGCCGCGCTCCTGTCACTCCGGGCGCCGCCGCCGCGCGCTCAACGAACCAGTCGAGCTCCGGGCTCGAGCATTCGTACAGCGATCGCAAGGATTCGTGAGACTCATAGAGCAATCCGTCCGGCAAGGCGCCGCTGACGGCAAGCGATTCGACTGCGGATTGCACCCGGCGCGTCTCCTCCACGACATGACGCGCGCGGCGGTCCAACGGCGAGGGAAGGTCCGACGCGGCGATCTGCTCGGTGGTCGCTGCAGCCAGAGTGGGCAGCTCGGGATGATCCCGGCGCAGCATCACGAGCGCCGCCTCACACTCCCGACGCCGAACGTTGTACGCAGCCGTCCGTAGGGAGTGAGAGATACCGGTGTCGAAGATGAGCACTGCATCTTCTATTGCGATGTGCTCATAACGCCTGCTGTCACACCAGAGGTGTAAAGCGTGGCCAGGCACGCCGAGGCCAGAGGCGAACTGGTCCATGATGCCGCAGTCCACGCCGACGAACACGGTCTCCACCCGGTGGCCTAGCAACGCCGCCTCCTCGGCGGACAACCGTGCGCCGGCAATTGCCGCGAAGGCGAAGGCGGCCGCGACCTCGAGCGCCGCGGATGAGCTGAGTCCGGCACCGAGCGGGACGTCACTCACCACGGCGACATTCACCGGGGGAAGCTGCCACCCCAGTATCGACGCCTCGCCTGCAATACCGCTCACGTAATCCCACCACTCTCCGCTGGGAAGTGGCGCTCGCGCCTCCCACTCGCCAGGCTTCGTGGCGTTCGCCGAGATGGCCCGGCTGCGTCCATTCGGCGCCAGGCCAACCGCGACCCAGGTGCGTTGCTCGATCGCGATCGGGAGGACTTCACCGCCGTTGTAGTCCGTATGCTCGCCAATGAGGTTCACCCGACCCGGCGCCGAGGCGACGACAGCTGGCTCCGCGGAGAACTGATCGCGAAACAGACCACAGACAGTAGCTGTATCGACGGCGGGAGTGTGCGTCTGCATGGCGGGGAAGGGAACCGGAACGGGTTGAACGCCAGCAACGGCTAAAAAGAAAGGAACCGCAGATTTCGCAGATTTCGCAGATGCGTGGCGGTGAACGAGAGGACATGAAACTATCTCCCTGAACTGAAGATCGTCCATGCATCGCAACTTCGATCGTATTCGCTCGCACTTCAAAGAATGAACAACGACAATTGCTTATCCTGCCAAATGCGAAGCGCTCACCGAACCGGTCGAGCATGGAGAATGGGCGACGACTTGCGTCATCTGAGAATCTCTTTCTCAGTTTCAATTCGCGGGAGTGGGAATTCTCCCGTTCTCTCAAAAAGGTACAACATAATGTGCGCCAACCGCCTAGCGCCGGCATAACGAGCAAAGGACAAGAGAATGGACATTTGTCGCTATCTGCGGCATCGGCATGTTCTTTTTGGAAGTCGAAAGCGAACCTTCTGTCCCGATACCAACAACCACCAAGCAATGATCTCGGAATTCATCCGGAGCAGATTTCAGAAAACATCTGCGTAATCTGCGAAATCTGCGGTTCCTTGTTGTTTAGCACGGCGATTCGCTCCGCCATGTCGCCAATTACTGGGACGTTCGCCTAGGGCTTCGGACAGATAAGTAGCAAAGCATAGGCGTATGCTGCGAATCTGCGGTTCTCAAAATCAGCTGTGGGCGAAGATCGCGGCATCGCTGGCCGCGGGCCACGAAATCGCAGAAGTACGACTCGAGTTCTCCGTCACGGGGCGATCAGAGGTTCGGCCAACAGGAACTTCCATGAAGATTTTCGGCAGTCACGATGAGCAAACCATCATCCAGTTCAACGATGTAAGATCGCGCGCCGTGGACGCCGCACTGATGGCCGACGGTCACGTTGGATACGTCATGCCGATCGGCGGTGTAGCTGCCTATCGCGACCAGGTATCTGTGGTCGGAGTCGGGTTCGACATCGCCTGCGGCAACGCCGCCATTCGCACCGACCGACTACTCTCCGACCTCGGCGATTCGCCGGAAGCAATCGGCGGTTCCCTGCAATCGATCGCCGACGAGATCGCGGCAACAGTGAGTTTCGGAATTGGCCGCAGTAACAGGGCCGACGATGCGCCGGTGGATCACCCGCTGTTCGACGATGCTGCTTGGGAGGCCGTCCCGCCGAAGCATCGCCAGGCGCTTACGGAAAAGGCGAGACAGCAGCTCGGCACCGTTGGCAGCGGAAATCACTACGTAGACGTGTTCGCCGACGAGCAGGGAGCCCTCTGGGTCGGAGTCCACTTCGGGAGCCGCGGGCTCGGCCATACAATCGCCTCCGCCTTTCTCGCAATCTCGCAAGGCAAGCCGTGGGGCGAACGGGTGCCCGAGCGCGAGGCGCTACTCGATCTTGGTGCGCCGTCTGGCCACGACTATTGGCAGCTGATGTCCCTTGCCGGTCGTTATGCGTACGCCGGACGCGAATGGGTGGCGCGCAAGGTGGTCGGGATCCTGGGGGCACGCGAGCGTGAAATCGTCCATAACCATCACAACTTCGCGTGGAAGGAAGTGCATGGCGACGAGGAGCTGGTCGTAGTTCGCAAAGGGGCGACGCCGGCGTTTCCGGGGCAATCAGGATTCATCGGCGGTTCGATGGGCGACGACGCCGTGATCGTTCGCGGCACACCGCTGGGGGAGATCCGCGCCGAGGAGACGGCGACTGCGCAGCGAGAAGCCCTGTTTTCGACCGTGCACGGAGCTGGTCGCGTGATGTCACGCACGGCAGCAGCGGGGAAGCGAAAGCGCCGCACCGGACAGATCATCTCGCCGGGCCGGGTGTCCGCTGAGATGATGAACGAGTGGGTGCGGGAGAAAGGCGTGATTCTGCGAGGGGGCGGCGTCGATGAGAGCCCGCACGTGTACCGGCGGCTGCCGGAAGTCCTTTCCGCGCAGGAGGGGACAATCGAGGTGCTGCACACGCTGCGCCCGTTGATCGTCGTTATGGCCGCGGCCGGTCAGCGCGATCCGTACAGGGACTGACACTACAAGAATGGAGGCACAGTTTCGGTGTACTGGAACGCGCGCCTCCCATGCTCAGTCCGCTGCGGCGGATTCATCCGTCGCAGCCCACAATATCAGGAAAAACACGGAATTGACCCTCAACCGCCTGCCGGATATAGTGTCCCCAATCCCGAGTAAACTTATCCCCTTTTGATCAATAGGCTGACTGTGAGATCGATCGCCGTCCTCGCCCTCGGCTTAGTTCTGACCGATCGTTCGGCCGACGCCCAGTCGAATTCCCTGCTGGAAACCCGCTCCTCATTCGGAGCGTCGATCGAGAAACAGGATCAGGCGAGTGACTTTTCACAGTGGTTCAAGATTTCCGCTCAGCCCCTTCCGGAGGCGCTCGCCGAGTTTGCGCGGCAGGCGCAGGTGCGCGTGCAGGTCGCTGCCACCACCATCAACGGGGCACGATCGTCGGC
>CAZPCC010000261.1:0-12872 GCA_964584905.1 uncultured Gemmatimonadaceae bacterium
GCCGGTAATCTTCCTCTGCGCATCGACCATCAACTCGACGTGGCTGCTGATGCGCTCGGCGACTGATGTCTGGCCGGGAGGGCTGGGAAGCAGCTCGGGCGAGCTCGGTCACAATCTGATGGACCACCACTTCCGTGTGGGCGCCGAAGGCACGCTCGAAGGCCTGGATGACAAGTACATCTACGGCCGCCGGCCTAACGGCTTCTACATCCCTCGTTATCAGAATCTGTTCGGCGACAAGCGCAATTATCTGCGAGGTTTCGGCTACCAGGGAGGCGCCGGCAGGTCCGGATGGTCACGCGCCGTCGCCGAGCTTGGCGTGGGGGGCGAATTCAAGGATTCGATGTGCCAGCCCGGCAGCTGGGGTATAGGCGGCACCGCGTTCGGGGAGATGCTTCCCGATCACAAGAACGTTGTCTCCATCGATCAGACGAAAACCGACAAGTGGGGTCTACCCGTCCCGAAGATCGACTGCGCAACGGGCGAGAACGAGGCGCTCATGCGACGCGACATGGCGCTCGACATGGCGGAGATGCTCGAGCAGTGCGGCGTCAAGAACGTCCGGATGTACGATGGCGGCTACTTCCCCGGGATGGGGATCCACGAGATGGGAACGGCGCGCATGGGACGGGATCCTGCAACCTCGGTCCTCAACGCCAATAATCAGGTGTGGGATGCCCCTAACGTCTTCGTCACCGACGGCTCCTGCATGACGTCGGCCGCCTGTCAGAATCCATCGCTCACCTACATGGCGCTTACTGCACGGGCGGCGGATTTCGCCGTCAACGAGCTGAAGCGGCGCAACCTGTGACCGGAGAATCATCGATGAGTACGAGCGAACAGGTCACCGAGCGCGAGCTGATCACCCGGCGTGAGGCGGTTTTCCGCGTCACCACCATCCTGGGTGGAGTCGCACTGGTCGGAAGCGGCGCGTTTCTCACCGGCTGCCGCCAGGAGCGGAGCGCGGACGGAGAGTTGTTCTCGGCGGAGGATATCGCATTTCTCGACGAGATCGCCGACACGATACTTCCGACGACCAGCACGCCTGGCGCGAAGGCGGCGGAGACGGGCGCATTCATGGCCCTTATGGTGACAGACAGCTACTACCCCAACGACCAGCAGATCTTCAGGGACGGAATGGGCAAGATCGACGAGGCGACGCAGCAGGCGCATAACGTGTCGTTCATGAGAGCGACTCCCGCGCAGCGGCTGGCCGTGCTGACGGCCATCGATCGCGAACAGCACGCCTCTTCGCAGGCTCGTGAGGAGGCGCAGCGTGACAGGTCGCTCGCCTGGTTGGGCAGCGCTCGTCAGGAAGGGGCGGCTGGAACGGAGGAAGGGGCGGCGACGACGGCAACCGAGGACCCGCCGACGCATTACTTCCGCATGATGAAGGAGCTGGCCCTCCTCGGGTATTTCACCTCCGAGATCGGGGCGACGCAGGCGCTCCGCTACGTGGAGTCCCCGGGGCGTTATGATCCGTGCGTGCCCTACACCCCCGGCGAGAGGGAATGGGCATCCCACGCCTGAAAAGCGGCGGAGGTGGTCGTTAGCCGCGAACGCTGGGCCAGGAGGGCGAAGCGCCTCAGGGAACAGCCGTGGCTCAGTATCCGCCCATCTCTATCAGGATGTTGATAACGATGCCGACGGCCAAGCCCCAGAGTGCGAGCGTGCAGGCGCGCTTCGCCTTCGCCGGCTGTTCGTCGCGCCAGACGAAGTACATGATGGCGCCCACGAGCGGCACGCAGAAGTACACGACGCCGAGCGCGCCGACCTCGCCGCCGCGGGGCGCGCCCTCGCTCTGGTCGGGCGCCGGCACGTAGGGCGGCGGCGGGTCCGCCGGCGCGTTGACGTAGGGTTCTGCCGGCAGGGGCGCGCCCGTGCCCTCGATGCGCTGGCCGCACTGGGAGCAGTTGACCGCCGAGTTGTCGTTGCGCGTGCCGCAGTTTGGGCAGAACATGTTGGCTCGTTAGAGAATTGCCAGGATCAGGCGAGCGGCCTGCGTCCCCGCCCACCCCATCACCGCCACCTGGCCCACGCCGCCGAGGAGCCCGGTGGCAAGACGGAGGGGGTTGGTGCTTGTGCGCCAGCCCATCGCCTGCGTGCCGCCGTCCAGGAGAACGGGCGCGTTGAGCGTGAGCGCCGCCCACAGCGGCAGCGCGGCCAGTCCGAAGAGGAAGAAGGGGTAGCAAGCCCAGCCGAGCAGAATGCCCGTACAACGCGCGCACACCGGGAACTGCCGCCCGCGCCAGGCGAACGAGCGCTCGGGCATCCGATGGCACGCCACCAGCTCGATGCGCGGCCCGGCGATGCGCGGCGTACTCACATCTCGCTAAGCAGGCCGGCTACCATTGCCAGCAGGACGAACACCACCCAGATCCCGACCGCCCATTTGGTGAGCGTGCACGTCTGGGCCGCGCGCACCGGGTGCCTGTCGCGCCACACGAAATACAGCACGATGCCGAGCAACGGCGACAGGCAGAGGTTGCCAGCGAAGATGCCGAGCCGATCGGTACTGGAAAGCTCGTCCGGCCTATGCCGCGGTGTGCCAGCGGGCGATAGCGCGGGCGCTGGTAGCGGCTGTGATGGCGGCTGCTGCTGCGGGGGCTGCGCCGCCCCCGTCGGGCCGGTGCGCGACAGCGCCTCGCCGCACACCTCGCAGACGACCTCTCCCGCCCGATTGGGAGATCCGCATTTCTTGCAGTAGATCACTTCGCGCTAGGCGGGAAGGCGTAGAGGCGGCTGGCGAAGGCGCACAGGCTCGCGGAGCACGCCGCCATGCGCACGGTCAGGTGGTACTCGCCGTCCTCGGTCGCGGTGAACCGCACGGTGGGCGTGGCGTCAGGCGCGATGTCCGACGCGAGGACGTTGCCCGACGGGTCGAGGAGGGTGATATCCAGATCGGTGCAGTTGACGTCGCAGATGCTTGTAACGGCGAAATCGGGCCCCGCAGTCAGCGTTATGGTCTGCGCGCCCTCCTGGCCCTGGGCGATCTGCTGGTCCGCCCACTCGCCCTGCGGCTCGCCGCCCTGCGACACCATCCGCTCGTCCGCGGATTCGCGTTCCAGCGGGGTCACGAACGCAGGGACGTAGTAGTCGGTGGACTCGTTTTCCGAGACGACGATGCCGATGATGGTCAGCGCTACCAACACCAGGACGGCGCCGATGATGCCGTCCCGCAAGCGGTGCGACTTCTGGCGCGCCGGCGCGGGCGCGGCAGGCGCGGCGTAGGCGCCGAGGCGCACGGGCGCGACGGGCGCGGCCGGCGACGGCTGCGGTGGCGCGGGGCGGACCGCCGCCTCCGTCTGCTGCGAGATCTGCCGCGCGCGCTCGCGCTGCACGTGCTTGAAGCGCTGCTCCGAGTCCTTGTACGGCCCGCCCGCCTGCGTGTGCAGCCTGTGCAGGCAGGCGAGCGCCTGCTGCCACTCTCGCCCCTCCTCGTGGCGCACGGCGTTGGCGTAGAGATTGGCGAGCTCCTTTTGCTCGCGGGCGCGTCGCAGCAGCGCGAAGGCCTCGTCGCTAGCGGCGAAGCGTGCGAGCACCAGGTTGAGCGTGTCGATCGCGCGGTCCCACTCTTCCGAGCCGATCGCGACGCGCGCCTTGCCGAGCAGGTCGGCCAGCTCGCGCGCGGCGGCGCCGGAGTGCGCCAGCCGCTCCGCCGTGTTGGCGCCCCTCGGCGGCGTCAGGCGTGGCGTACCCGACGCCGCTGGCGGCGTTCCCGGAGGCGTTGCCGGTTGCGCCGTGCCGGCAGGCGTCGCCGGGGTCGCTGCCGGCGTCTGCGCGGACGCATCGCCTCGCAACGCGCCCGGCTGGACGTCGAACAGCTTGCCTTCCGAGGCGCGCATGTACAGCACGGGAGTGCCCCACTCCAGCTCGTTGCGCGCGTAGATGGCCTGCCGGGCCTGCGTCACCGCGGTGTCCACGGGGTCGCCGTAGGCGAGCGAGCGGTAGAAGTCGCGCGCGAACGTCACCGCGGCGGTGTCGGAGATGTCGAATTGCATGGCCACCACCGCTGGCACGTCCTTCTGCATGAGTGTCTGCGCCGTGCCGGCGAAGATGTCGTCGGGGTCGGTGCGACCGCCCTCGCACGCGTTCAGCACTACCAGCCGCAGCGTGTCCTCTTCATGCAGCACCACACCAAGTTGCTCCGCCGACGTCGGCGATGCCCGCCCCATCTCGTCCTCCAGCACGAGCATGCCGCGCCGCGTGGTAGCGTCGTACCCGGCGTGGCCGACGAAGTGGAAGACGTGATACGCCTCCTCGCGCAGCTGCCAGCGCAGCGCATCGAGCGTGGCCGTCTCCAGCTTGTGCAGCACTACCTGGCCGCGCCCTTGCAGGTCGGCGACCGCCTTTTCGAGGTTCGCCCACTCCGCCTCCACGTCGAGCTGGTCGGCATCGGAGGGGCTGGAGATCATAGCCAGGATTCGCAGCGGCGGCTTCACGGCGACGGGGCGCGCAGCGTCCTGAAGGTCCAGGTAGCGTACTATCGGCGTGTTGGTGGTGAGCGCAAGGAACTGGCGCTTGTTGGTGCGGTACAGGTACTCCCACGGCAGCTCGGCCAGCTCAGGCGCGCCGTTCAGGCGCAGCCGGATGCGTAGCCCTGTGTCGGGGTGTGTGCGCGCCTCGCGCAGGCTGTTGAGCAGGCATTGTTGCACGTCGCCGCCGAAGACGGTGTCGAAGAGGCGGGCACCGTAGCTCCGGACACGCTCGATATCGCCGACGTTGGCGCTGCGCATCCCCTGCCGGCTGCGCACCACTCCGCTGCCAAAGTCACGCAGCTCGATCTCCGACAGTGGCCGCGTGAACTGGTGCTCGGCTTCGCCGCAGGGAGAGCGCAGCACGCGCGCTGAGTAGCCATCCCCGGACCGCTCCACAGAGAGGTCGAAGTCCAGATAGGTGAGGTTCGCCATGCGTTACACCTCGTTCCTGACCGACCACCCCAACACCGTCGTACCGCGCTGGTAGAGCGCGCTCCCGGTAGTCCCAGGGAGGAGCGCAACGACGTCCGGCATCGCTTCTCGGGGCATTCTGCCTCCGCGATCCATTATTTTGGGCCGTCGCCACAATACGGCCCCGATGCGGAGCGCGCCAGTGTGCTCGGTGACCCGGCGCTCGACCTGTCCGATCGCGAGGCGCGCCTGCAAGCGCTCGATTTTCCCGTGGGGTCTTCACACCCCGACGCGACGACAAGCCCAAACATGATCTCGCCGGGCGCGGAATTCCGATTGGTAAAGGGAGAGCACTTCGGTGACAGCCCAACCACCCACGGACTCCCCCAATATGCCCACCCCCTCTCGTGGTAAGCACGCGAACGCCCCCTCAGTCAGGCGCGCAGGCAGGATCGCCCGCGCCGCGGTGCTCGTCGGCGCGATTGCGCTCGCCCCGGGCTCGCTACCCGGCCAGGTACCCGGGCAGGCTGGCACACTCACCATCGAGGTACGCACGGAGTTGTACGGTACGACGTACTTTCTCCGCAACGTTCAGACATGCGTCGGCAACAAGTCCGACCCCAAGGCTTACGGGATCAAGTGGACCGGGCTGGATGGTCGCGCCACGCATACCGGGGTGCCGCTGGGCGCCGAGGTCTTTGTCACAGCCGACATGATCGAGGGGGTGGCGGGGTTCGGACACCTGCAAGGGCAGCGCCTGAACTACGTGCTCAAGTCGTCGGGGCTCTCGCTCGTCGTGAATCTCCCTAGAAGCAAGTGGCAGGGTCCCAATTGCTCTACCGCCATCGGGCGGGAGCCCGCCCACGCGTCGAAGAACGTCCCCGTGGAGGTGACCGCGCCGCCTACCGTGCATGGCACGCTCAAGCTCGGGCCAGCGAGCATGATCAACGCTGCGAGCACCCAGGTTACGCTCTACACCACCTCCGGCGCCCCGAACTTTCTGGAGGTGAACGGCGTCCCCACACACACCATTGTCACCAGCTCAGCCACGCCGCCTTCGCCAACCCAGGGCGGCTGGACCCCCGTGAGTGTGCTCGGATGGGGGCGCATCGCACAGGCCACTGGGTATGTGTCCGGTGAGGGAAAGCACGACCTCTACCTCTACCTCAAGAACACTGCAGGGGTCTCGCCGGGATACAAGGCAGAGGTGACGCTCCTGGACACGCGCCCCTGCCTGCTCGAATGGACGCGCTACCCCGATGGGAAGTACTGGGGGAGCAACGGTACGGACGAGTCCTTCTCCGTCGCCCGCGGCGGTAGCAAGGGATGGGCAGGTGACGGCATGAACGTCAGATACTGGGCGAACAAGGGGCCGCGCCCAATCGTCATCGGCTTCACGAACGTGGACCAAGATGGTACGCAATCTTCGATGAAGGTCGATACGCTCGGTATCGACGAGAGCGGCTTCGGCCCCAGCTATTTGCCGCTGCGCCATATGAAGTACGCTAACTGTCCATAGCAGCTCACCAGGTGACCGGGCCAGGGTAGCGATCAACCCGTATGGCTCTGGCTACCGCCCCCGGGCCATGAGCGTGTCCCGCGCCGCGGCGAAGTGCGCTCGAAGGCGCGGGATCTCGCTCCCCGCATACCCTGCCGTCAGACGCCTCTCGGCTACCGCGAGCGCGCGCAGCAGGTCCGCGGCCGCCGCGCGCTCCGCCACGGGATCCGTGCTTCCGATCCGGCCTAACCACACCGGCGCCGTGTGGGCGAACGCGTAGCTGTCCATCGCCGGCCATCGCCGGGTCTCCGGACCGACCGCGCGCGCCGCCACCCAACCGCCCGCCGGCAGCCGTACGCTGCCCGTGAACGTGCGCGATCCGGCGCTGTCGATCCCGGCTCCCGTCCACACCGCTCGGCCGTTCACCAGAATCTCGACCTTCTCGACAGGCACGGCCGAGTGGAGCGCGAGCGTGAACCGGGCGCTGCCGCCGCCCGGGTGTACCGCGCCCGGTCCGGCGTTGCCGAGGCGAAGCTCGAGCATCGGGCCGTTCGTGACCACGCTGCGGCCCGCGCGCAGCCCCTCGAGATAGCGCGCGAACGTGTATCCCTCCGGCAAGTGTACGTACGCCCGGGTCGTCCCGACGGCCATCGTCCGGTAGAAGTCGGTCATGACGTCGGTGCCGGCCGTGGGCGCGACCGGTATGCCGAGGTTGAGCAGCCGGTGCCACAGCTCGCTGGTTCCGATCTCGTCGCTCCACAGGCACACTACCTCGAGTGCGTCGAGCTGCCCGAGCACCGCGTCGGCGACGAGGTTGACCGGAATGGCGCCGAGGGTCGTGTCGTTGGCGAACGGATCCCGGCGCGACACCGGATGCACGTACACGCCCATCGCGCCGCGCCGCCTTCCGAATGCGAGCGAGGTGGCGTTAGGTCGGTCGTCGCGGCCGTACACCTGGTAGCCGGGGCCCCAGACCCAGGGCCAGAACAGCGAGTCGCCGCCGATAAGCGCCGTATGGCCGAGGAAGTGCGGGCGCACCTCCTGCCCGAAGCGGATGGCCGGCAGCTCGTCAGGCGGCGTACCCCATCCCCAGAATTCCTGCTCCTCGAACCGGTTGTGCAGATTGGCGATGAGCGGGGTCGCCACGTCCAGATCCTCGCCTTGCATCAGCGGCAGCAAGTCGGGCGGCATGAGCGCGTACTGTCCGCCGTAGTTCAGATGGAAGTGGTGGTCGCCGGAATACCATTTCGCGGCACGAGCGTCCCACACTTGCGCAAGCTCGAGTTCGATGGTGCTTGTCTCGCCCGCAGCGACTCGCACGCGTTGCAAAACAGGAGGGGTGGCCAGGCCGCGCACCGCCGTCACGACGACCTCGCCCGCTGGCACCGTCAGCTCCGCCGCACCGTCAGAGTAGAAGAAGACCGTGCCCGTCTGCCCATCGGACCGCGGCTGCCCCGCGTCAGGCACGAGCGGATGGCCGTCGAAGGTAGAAGCCGTTAGGCGGGTGGGAATCGCCGCGGCGCTGCCCGCACCTCGGGTACGGATGACCAGCCGGCCGGTCTGCGCGCTCCAGTCCCACCGCGCGACATCCATCCGGGAATCCGGGCCGCCGGCGGCCGGAATGCGATGCAGGTGCAGCCGCTGCACCGAGTCGCCCTCGACGAAGACGACCGCGGCTCCATCGGACGAGAACGCTGGAGCGAGCGGCCGCGCGTTCGGCGGCGAGCGCAACAGGATGGTTGCCCCGGGCCTGTCCACGCTCGCCAGGCGGAGCTCCCACCTGTCGTCGCCCGGTGCGATGAACGCGACCGTGCCGCCATCGGGACTCAGCGCGAAGTCGAGCTGCGACCAGAGATTCCCCGACGCGAGCGTGACATCTTCCCCGCCCTCGAGTGTCATGACGCGAACCGCGTCCACGCCGCCGCGCTTCGCAATGAAAAGCAGCCGACGGCCGTCCGGGTGCGCCACCGGCCGCCGTTCCAGGCCGCGGTCCGTCGTGATCCGCGTCCGCTCGCCTGACGAGAGATCGAACCGCCAGAGATCCAGGTCGCCCGCCGACCCGGAGGCGTAGAACACCGCGTTGCCATCGGACGAGAACGCCGGGTCCAGCGCGAAGCCGCGCTCCAGCACCCGCTCCGTGCCAGCCGCGAGGTCGCGCACCACGACCGACAGCGTGGCGCCGTCATCGCGAGTGAAGGCGATCCGCGAGCCATCGGGAGACCAGGCGGGTCTGCTGTCCGCGCCGGCGCTGCTCGTCAGGCGGATCGCTCCGCCGCTCGCCGGATCGAAGCGCCAGAGCCAGCCGCGTGCGGCGACGATCCACGTGCCGTCGACCGGCGAGGCGGCGGCATACGTGATGCCGGCGTTGAGGACAGGCAGCTCGTAGCCCTCCACGTACACGTGGTGCGAGTAGCCGGTGAGCTTCGGGTAGCGATTGGTCCATTGCGCATCGGCGGCCGGAGCGGCGAACACCGAGGCGGCGGTCACGGCGATGAGCGAGCGGAGCACGGAGCGGCCGGTCATGGGCGGGGGGGAAAGGTGGGGCACCCTGCGAGGGGAGGAATCGAGAGTGAGTGGCCAAGCTACAGGCCGAACGGACGTACGGCGAGCCGACGTGCGCGAGGATGCCGGTATATTTCACGCAGACGTCGGGTCGACGGCGGCGATGACGAGCCCGCTTGTGGAGATCGATGCCGGAATGCAACATGGATTCTCCTGAGGCAACAGCCTGACACGAGGGCGTGGTTGTCGCTCAGGAATCAGCGTTGTCGTACTTCCCTTTCCAACCCACCCCGTCAGCCCCCGCGGCGCACACATCCGGCCATCTCGCCCGAAGCCTCGCCATGCGTGAGTACGTGACCTTGATGCGACCCGGCGCGCGTGATCCGGCCGCTCGGGAGATTTCGTCAGGCTTTCCAACCGATCTGCTCAGCCAGTCGGCCGCACGACTTCGCGTCCTCGCCCTGCTGTACGCGTTCATTTTCTTCATGGCCGGAATATTTCCGGCGCTGCTGACTCCGGATAACCGCGCGTTATTGCTCGGCAGCTTCAGGCAGTGGGGTCCCGGCGTGATCGGGATCGGGGTCGCGCTGCTCCTTGCGGTCGCGATCGCGAGCAGGCGCCTTCCGCTTCCGACGGTGATGAGCCTCGGCTTGGCATTCGAGATCATCAGCAGCTACGCCATCGCCTTAGCCGAGTTCGGCGATCCGGTGCAGCTCGAAATGCACCGTGGCTATCTCGGACTCTCGTGGGTGGCCGTCTGGGTAGTGCTGTTCACGGTCGTCGTGCCGACGCCGCCACGGCGGGCAATGTTGGCCGCCCTGGCCTCGGTGAGCGCTGTCCCGGTCGTCATCGGATTCATGATGGCGTCAGGCATCACGTCGCTCAGGCTGGAGCCCGAGAAATTCTTCTTCGGGCTCGTCTTCCCCTATCTGCTCGTCGTGGGCATGGCCTACGTGGGTGCCCGAGTGGTTTATCACCTGGGCACCGCGGTAAAGCGCGCGCGAGAGCTGGGGAGCTACAGGCTGGAGGAGAAGCTCGGCGAGGGTGGGATGGGGGAAGTCTGGCGAGCCCGCCATCGCATGCTGGCCAGGCCCGCCGCCATCAAGCTCATCCGAACGGCTGCCGCGGGGGGTAGCCGGGCTGGAGTACCGGAGGAGGCAATCCACCGATTCGAGCGCGAAGCGCAGGTGATCGCCCGGCTCCGCTCACCGCATACAGTGGATCTCTTCGATTTCGGGCGGACTGACGATGGTGCCTTCTACTACGCGATGGAGCTGCTCGACGGGCTCGATGCAGACGCACTCGTCAGGCAGTTCGGGCCAACCCCGCCCGACCGGGCCATCTACCTGCTTCGTCAGGTCTGCCACTCGCTCTCCGAGGCCCAGTCGCACGGCCTCGTTCATCGAGACATCAAACCGGCGAATATCTTCCTCTGCCGGTACGGTGAGGAGTACGATTTCGTG
This sequence comes from uncultured Gemmatimonadaceae bacterium, assembly GCA_964584905.1. Taxonomy (GTDB): domain Bacteria; phylum Gemmatimonadota; class Gemmatimonadetes; order Gemmatimonadales; family Gemmatimonadaceae; genus JALZIF01. Next base: position 10,353 of record CAZPCC010000261.1, read on the forward strand.
AAGGTGCTGGATTTCGGACTCGTGCGGACGGTTCGGGACGACACTGACGCGATCTCGGCGCTCACGCGAGAGGACGCGATTCAGGGCACACCTGCCTTCATGGCTCCCGAGCAGGCGATGGGAACCAATGTGGATTGGCGCGCCGACATCTATGCAACCGGCTGCGTGGCTTACTGGCTGCTTACCGGGCAATCCGTGTTCACCGCCAAATCCGCGTTAGGGATGGTCGTGCAGCACGCTCAGAAGGCGCCTCCGCCTCCATCAGTCCGGACCGACCTGCCGATTCCGAAGGAACTCGAGAAACTCGTTCTATGCTGTCTCGCCAAGGACCCCGCGGATCGACCGCAGTCCGCCGGAGAACTGTCACTCCGGCTTGGCGAGTTGGAAGGAGCGAGCTCCTGGACCCAGGATCGGGCGCGGGCGTGGTGGGCAGCGTACCAGCCGGCCCCGCTACACGCGACGAGGGAAACGGTCGCGTCAGGGCGCTGACGCCACCACATCGAGCCGCACGACCAGCGTCGCGTCGGGAACGCCCGCAGCTCTCGCGCGAATGGTCACGTTGGTGGTTCCCTCCGCTGCGCCGGCGGCGGCGGTAAGGATCAGCGCTCCTCCCCCCGTGTTCGCGCCGAAGGCCGGCGGAACGAATTGCGCCGTGACACCGGACGGAAGTCCCTCAATCGTCAGGTCCACCGTGCCGGAGAAGCCGCCGTTGCGCGTGACGATGACCTCCCAGGTCTTGCTCTGTCCCTGGACAACCCAGACCTCATTGTTGGCGGCGCGGACAAGCAAGCTGATGGACTGGGAAGGTGGCGCGGCCGAGACGGTGAGGGTCACTGTCGCCGACGCGTCGCTCACTCCAGCGCCGCTACCGGTCACGCTGATCGTATAAGTCCCCGGCGCCGTCGTCGCCGCCGCCGCCAGCGTAAGCACGCTGCCTGTCGTGCCCGTCACCGAGACGGGATTGAACGCCGCCGTCACACCCGCCGGCTGGCCGGAGATCGAGAACGTCACGGCGCCGGAGTACCCGTCGCCTCGCGAGACATCCACGGACACGGTGCCGCTCTGACCCTGCACCAGCGAGAGCGCGCTCGATCCGAGAGTGAGGCCGATGGACGGTGACAGCGGCGGGGACGTGATGGTCACCGACAGCGTCGCCGATCGGCTGGCGACGCCCGACCCGGTCCCCGTGATGATCACCTCGTACGTCCCCGGGGCCGCCGCCTGGTCAGCCGTTAGGGTCAACGTGCTTGTCACTGAGCCGGACAAGCTCAGTGGATTGAGCGCGGCCGCCACCTCGTCGGGCACCTCGGTGACCGCCAGCGCGACGGCGCCGGTGAATCCGCCACCCCTCGCGACCGTGACGTCGACGGTGCCCGTCTCGCCCTGCTCCAGCATTATCGTGGTGGCGTCGAGTATTACAGCGATCGACGGCACGAATGGACTCACTCCCGGATCGTCATCGCAGCCCTGCAGCGCCGTGACGGCGAGAACGACAAGCGCAGCAGTGCGAACCGCACCGCCGGCACGCCGACGTGTGAACTGCTCACTCGAGCACGGGATGGGACGCACGACCGGGCCCTCTCCTCCTGGAAGCTGTCGGTCCGCCTCGAACCTTCACTCACTCTTTGCGGTGCGCAAGGGCTGGGCTTCCCTTTCCCCTGTTCATCGTTGCCGCCGCGCGGTCAGAACCTCGCGAGCCATCCGTTCGGCGGCCTGGATGGCCCCTTCGGAATGCGCGTTCTCCGTTGTGTCACCGCCGATCCACAACCGGCCTACGGGGCGGCGGAGGAGCAAGGCCAGGGTGTCGAAGCGGCTCCGACCCTCGGCGAGCGGCCAGTAGGCGACCGCGCGCGGATAGGGAAACACGGTGGCGTCGAGAAAGTGGCGCGAGATGCCGGGGAAGAGCGAATCCATCGCGGAATAGGCGCGCTCGCGGACCGCGTCGTGAGGCAGATCCATAACGGCACGGGCGAAGCCGGCATGAAGGAGAAGCGTGAACAGCCGCGGAGCTTCCGTGTCTTCTTCGCAGGGGCGATCGGCGGCGCTGGCTTCGTAGATGCTGCCGGCCGGCGAGTCGGAGAGAAGGGTGAGAACGGGAACGGACCTGCCATCCACCGTCATGTTGGTGAGCGCGCAGGCCTCTGGGCTGGCCCGGATGAGGACCTTGACGTAGGAGGCCGGGCGGGTGGTCGATAGAGCCCGGAGTCGGTCTGCGTCGAGCGCCGGTTCGAGCTGAATCCGACCGACATCCCAGACCGGCATCGTAAGGAGCACCTGCTCGGCGCGAATCTCGGTGAACGCGCTGTCGCCCAGCAGCACGCGTACCGTTACGCCGCTGTCGTCCTGCGCGACGGCGACGACCCGGGCGCCAGTCACCACACGCCCAGCCGGAATGCGCGCCAGGAGCGAGTCGACGAATGCGTCGTTGCCGCCAAGCACGTGGAAATTGCGTTCGCCAAAGCCGTCGGGTGTGTCGAGGAAGAGCCGCATCTCGTCAATTCCGTCGAGCGCGGCGATGCG
>CAZPCC010000262.1:0-5920 GCA_964584905.1 uncultured Gemmatimonadaceae bacterium
ACGGTGATCGGCGGAACGCTCAACCGCACGGGTGCCTTTCGATACCGGGCGACCACACTGGGCTCGGCGAGTGTGCTCGCTCGCATCGTCAGGCTGATGCGGGATGCGCAGGGATCGCGCGCGCCCATTCAGCGGCTGGCAGATCGGATCAGCGGCGTGTTCGTCCCTGTCGTAGTATCGATCGCGATCGCAACCTTCGTTGTATGGTATGTCGCCTCTACGGAAGCGCCGCTGGTACGAGGCTTCGCGGCAGCGGTGGCGGTGTTGATCATTGCCTGCCCATGCGCGATGGGGCTGGCGGTTCCGACAGCAGTGATGGTAGCCACCGGGCGCGGCGCGGAGATGGGAATGCTGCTCAAGGGCGGCGAAGTGCTGCAGCGTGCTGGAAGCATAACTACGGTCGTACTCGACAAGACCGGGACGGTTACCGAAGGGGAGCCCACGGTCACCGATGTCGTGCTGGTTCCCGATACCTCATTGAGCCAGGATGAGCTGCTGGCGCTCGTTGCATCGCTCGAGCGCTCGAGCGAGCATCCCCTGGGAGATGCAATCGTAAGGCATGCTGCCGGTCTCGGTCTCGATCTGCACCGCGCCGACGGATTCGAGTCGCGGACCGGCAGAGGGATCCTCGGCACGGTGAATCTGAAAGCCGTTGCGGTTGGCAACGCCTCGCTCATGGCGGAGCTGGGCGTGGACGTCACCGAACTGAATGGCGAGTGGGAGCGACTGGCGACTGAAGGAAAGACGCCAATGTTCGTGGCGATCGATGGCCGGCCGTCGGGACTGCTGGCCGTGGCCGACCCGATCAAGGAAACCTCGCGCGCTGCCATTTCGCGGTTTCGCGCAATGGGGCTTCGCGTGCTGATGCTCACCGGCGACAACCGCCGCACCGCCGAGGCCGTGGCTCGTGCCGCCGGCGTCCACGACGTCATTGCCGAAGTGCTTCCCGAGGGCAAGGTGGCGGAGATCGAACGGCTGCAGGCTGGCGGTGCCGTAGTGGCGATGATCGGAGACGGGATCAACGATGCGCCGGCTCTGGCGCGGGCGGATGTCGGGATGGCGATCGGGACGGGTACCGATGTCGCCATTGAAGCGGGCGACATTGTGCTCATGCGCGGCGACCTGAACACAGCCGTGCAGGCGATCACTCTGTCGCGGAAGACGATGGCTACGATGAAGCAGAATCTGTTCTGGGCGTTTCTCTATAACGTCATCGGAATCCCGATCGCCGCCGGAGTGCTGTATCCAGCTTTTGGCTTGCTGCTCAGTCCCATTCTGGCGAGCGCGGCGATGGCATTCAGCAGTGTGAGCGTGGTCTCGAACAGTTTGCGCCTCAGGACGGCGCGACTCGCCTGACGATACCCGGAAACAGGAGACAGCATGGCCCGATCGTCGGAGAAGCCGGCAAACAGCGGCGCGCCCGCGGTGGCTCCGGAGCATGCCGGGTGCGGATGCGCCATGGCCGCACCGTCCACGGAGCGCACGGCGGTCGCGGTCGATCCGGAGCGCAAGGACCGAAATCTCAAGCGGCTTCGTCGCATAGAGGGGCAGGTACGCGGGCTGCAGAAGATGGTAGAGGACGACAGGTACTGCGCCGACATCATGATTCAGATCACATCGGTTCAGGAGGCGCTACGGGCCGTGAGCCGGGAGCTCATGCGAAATCACTTGCGGCACTGCGCGGCCGCGGCCATCCGGGCATCGCCCAAGGAGGCCGAGTCGATGTACGACGAGCTGGTTGATCTGATGTCGCGGCGGGACCGCTGAGCGGATAGAGTAGCGGAGGAAGATGAAGTTCCTCCTGCCTGCGCTCGATACTTGCCAGAGTAGCGGGTCCAGTCGCGACGGCACATTGCCTTCGCGGTACCCGCCTCTCCGTGGTCTCTTGGCATTTCGCTCCATGCGACACAAGGCTGCACCAAGGGACATGGCGATCCTTGCCATATCCGCCGCCATCCTGTTGGCCGGCCTGCTGCGCTTCAATGTGGTAGATCTGCTCGGAGCCCAGTTCGGGTATCCCCTCGTTGGCCAGGTATTCTCGATCGTCGTCGTGTCGTCGCTCGCCCTCGCGGCATACTCGGCGCGCGCTTGGCAGAAGGCGGCTGGCGAGTTCCGTGCGCAGAAACGGATCGAGGGCCAGCTGATGGAATCGGAGAAGCGATTCGCCGCGTTCTTCTCACACAGTCCCAATGCTCTATTCGCCGCTAATGCCAACTCGGGCGTGATCATGGACGTGAACGAGGAACTGGAACGGTTGCTAGGTATGCCGCGGCCTCATCTCATTGGACGAGAAATGCACACAATCGGCCTGTGTTCCAGTCCGGATGAAGTGGTACGGCTCCGGGGCGTAGTGCTCAAGGAGGGCAGGGTGCGCAGCGTCGAGACCGTCGTCAGCACAGCACATGGCACGACCTGCTCGGTGCTTCTTTCCGCGGAACTGGTCGATGACGGACAGGGCAAGGTCTTTCTCGGGACATTCACCGACATATCCGAGCTAACCGCCCGCGAGGATCGGCGCGAGCAACAAGCCTTGTGCAGTACCCTGACCGCCCTGATGAACGGCCTTCCGCTACCGAACCGGCGTCGAGCTCCGGCGTTCCGCGAAGCTCGCCCCAACCGTTACATTCACCGCGGATAGGCGGGCGCGCGCGAGCACCCGTCGCGCGGATTTCTCCTGACGGTGGCCATGCGCATTGTCTCCCTGTGCCCATCGCTGACGGAGCTCGTGTTCGCGCTAGGCTGCGGCGACCAGCTCGTTGGGCGAACGCGATTCTGTGTGCGGCCTGCGGGAGCGGTGGATGAGGTCGAGCGGGTCGGCGGAACCAAGAACCCCAGGGTAGAGCGCATCGTTGCGCTCGCCCCCGATCTCGTGCTGCTGAACGAAGAGGAGAACCGGATCGAGGATGCCGATGCACTACGATCGGCCGGTCTCCGCTGCCACGCGAGCATGCCGAGGGGCGTTGCCGACGCGGCGGCGGTAGTACGCTCGATAGGCATGGTGCTCGAGCGGGAGGGGGCTGCCGAGCGAATCGCCGGGGATATCGAAATGCGCCACGCACGCATACTCGCCGTCACGGCCGGGCTTCCTCCCGTTCCATTCGCCTATCTCATCTGGCGCGGTCCTTACATGGTCGTGGGCGGCGACACCTACGTGAGCGCGATATTGACGGACGCGGGAGGGAGGAATGTGTTTGCCGGTGGCGAGCGCTACCCGTCCATAACGTCCAAGGGGCTGCGCGCCGCCGATCCGGAACTCGTGCTCCTTTCCTCCGAGCCGTTCCCGTTCACAGAAATGCATCGCCGTGAGCTCGCCGCGGAGACAGGAATGCCCGATACCCGCTTCCAGCTCGTGGACGGCGAGCTGCTTTCATGGCACGGTCCGCGAACCGCCGAAGGCCTCGAGTACGCACACAACCTGATGCGAAGCGCAGAGAAATAGCCTCGCTGCCGTTCTCGCAACTCGCACCTCTCGTCTCTTTGCAGTCCCCGCTACTCCGCTCTGAGGGCGATGGCCGGATCCACTCGGCTCGCACGGCGCGCAGGCAGCCACGACGAAATCGCGGCCGCACTCAGCAGAACGCCCCCGACTAGCACGAACGTCATTGGATCGAGGGCGCCAACGCCATACAGCTGGCTCGTCAGGAATCGTGTAATCGCCACGGCGCCGGCCATGCCGATCGCCAGACCTAACGCTGCGGTGCGAACGGTGTGCCCGACCATCATTCCCACAACGCCTTCGTTGCGCGCTCCGAGCGCCATGCGAATACCGATCTCCTGCGTGCGCTGCGCCACCGAATACGATGTGACGCCGTAGATTCCCATCAGCGCCAGAATGAGCGCCGCACCGCTGAACGCTCCGAGCAGCGTCAGATTGAAGCGGCGCGGAGCGACGGATCCGCCTAGCAACTCCTCGATCGTCGCGAAGCGGGGCGGAACGTCCGGGCGAATCTCGCGCACGATGCGCCGTGCCGCCGTGGTGATCGCAGCGGGATCGCCGGAGCCGGCCATGACGACGGTGAACGTGGAGGCTGCGAACGATCGCTGCCGGGCGTTGCCGTAGAGGATTGCTGCCGCCGAGCCGGCCAGCCCGTATTCGTGCACATCGCCGACGATGCCGACCACGGTCATCGGTGTGAGATCGCCGTCCATGTTGCCGAACTCGATCACCTTGCCGATCGGATTCTCGTCAGGCCACCGCCGCTGTGCCAGCGCTTCGCTGATCACCGCCACGTGCGGTGCACCCGGTGCGTCCCGGTCGTCGAACATGCGGCCGCTCACCAGGGGAATCTGCATCGCTTCGAAGTAGCCGGCCGTCGCCACGCGATAGTCGGCCTCGCCCACACGTGCCGGATCGCTGAGAAGCGACCGCAAGTCCGTGATCTGCTCCAGCTCCTCGACCGAGGTGAGTATGGCGAAGGTGCCATTCGGATCGTTGCCACTCATCGGCAAGTCGTTGGCACCGCCAACCTGTTCGACCCCGGCAATCGAAGCCACGCGCGCGAGCAGCTCATCGTGGAAGGACGACAGCCGCGCGGCTTCCGTATTGTCGGTGGGGTAGGGCAGCGACAGAGTCATCAGCACGGCATCCTGCGTGCGGAAGCCCGGATCGACGGCCAGCAGCTGGAGGAAGCTTCGCCCGAGAAGCGTTGCGCCAACGAGCAGGATGACAGTGAGCGCCACCTGCGCGGCGACGAGGGCGCCACGCACGCGGCCGCTCGATGCGCCTCCGCTTCCGGTGCGTCGCCCGCTCACCAGCGAATGGGTGCGTGCGCCGCTCATCGCACGCGCGACCACCGTGAACCCTAGCGACAGCGCCGTCACCAGGGAGAGGAGAATGGCGAAGGCGAGCACCTCGACGTTTACTCCAATCTCGTTCACGCGCGGCAGGTTGCCGGGCTCGAGGGCGATCAGAGCAGCGACCCCCCAGGTGGCGAGCAGCACGCCCACCGCGCCGCCGAGAACCCCGAGTATGACCGATTCGGCGATGAACATTCTCGTCAGGCGGACGCGATTTGCGCCTAGCGCCAGGCGAAGGGCCAGCTCGCCTTCCCGCGCCGTCGCCCGTGCCAACAGCAGGTTCACGACGTTGGCGGTCGCGATCAGCAGAAGCAGTGCCGCTGCTCCGAGGAGGAGGAAGAGCGCGGAACGGACGTTGCCCACCATCTGCTCGTGCAGCGGAACGACAGCGGCATCGAGCATCCAGGTATCGTCGCCGAGCTGCTGCTTGAGCTCGCGCGCAACCGCGCTCGCTTGTCCCTGGGCTTGCTCTATCGTCGCCCCGGGCTGAAGCCGGCCGATCACGCGCCAGTTATGCGCGGTCCGGCTGGGCAGTACCGGTGACTGCTCGCGGGGTACCCAGAAATCGGTGTTCGTGGGAAAGTCGAAGCCCGGTGGCATGACTCCGACGACGTTATGCACTCGATCGTTGAACGTCAGGGTTCGTTCCGAGAATCGCGGGTCTCCGCCGAGTGTCCGCTGCCAGAAGCCGTAGCTGACGATGGCGGCTCCCGGACCGCCTTCCTGCTGCTCGTCAGGCAGAAAGGCTCGGCCGGCCGATGGCTGCACGCCGATGGCGTCGAAGAATTCGCGCGATACCCTCGACGCGACGGCCCGTACGGGCTCCGACCCTCCGGTTACCGAATGGACGCCCGGCTGATACTGGGCGAGCGCCGAGAAGGCCGTGGTGCGCTCGTGCAGGTCGGCAAAGTTGGGGTCGGAGACCGCCGCCTGGCCGTTCCCTCCTTCGTTGACTTGCCAGAGCTGGACAATGCGCTCGGAGTCAGGGTAGGGAAGCGGTGCGAGCAGCACCCCCTGCACAACGCTGAAAATTGCGGTAGCGGATCCGATCCCCACCGCGAGCGTGAGCACGGTAATGGCTGCAAAGCCCGGCGTGCGAAGTAGCGAGCGCAGCGAGTACTTG
>CAZPCC010000263.1:0-25263 GCA_964584905.1 uncultured Gemmatimonadaceae bacterium
GCTCGAAATCGATCTGGCTGAACTCTTCCGCGGTATTCCATAGCGCGGGCTGCGACGTGCTTGGGAGGCGGCGCGGCGAGGACCGATCGTCAGCCCGCGTGTGTTGCTCCCTGGCATTCCCGCACATAACGATCCGCCCGATCCAGGCCCGCCCACTCTTCGTTCGGGATGCGAAAGGCGATGTGCGCCGCCTCGTGCTCCACACTCCGCAGCACGTCGTTTACCGTGCGGAGACCCACGTTGAGCGGATTGATATCGCGCGCGAGCACCATGTTTCCATCCGGTGTAGCCTGTCCGGAGACGAGGCGGCCTTCCACGCGCCACATGAAAGGCCGGATCACGATGCGCCCCTGCCGGTAGGATCGCTCGATCACGGACGCATACACGGAGCATGCTCCGCCGCGTTGCTCCAACTCGGCTAGCCGGGACTCAATGGCGAGCGCGATCTCGCCGGGCACCGGAACTGCCCCGGCATGGACTGGCGACCGGTGGGTCGCCGCCGCCACGCTGAGCGGCGTGGAAGGGATCGAAGAGAAAAGGGCACTACGAGAGGGAGCCGCTGCCGAGCTGCACGCCCCGATGGCGGGAAGGAACACCAGTGCGAGTAACGTTGTCCGAGCCATGGCTGCCAACATCGGGTCAGATCTCCGCAACGTCAATGGCGCCTCGTGGCGGTACTGAATCCGGGGCGGGGAACTGAGGTTTCCCAACGTGCCGGAACCGCCGATGCCTGGAAGCAGGAGGAGCGGCGTCAGGCAGGTGGTCGCACGGTGCTGCATCCTCCCCTCTGGCAATTGCGGGCGTCCACTATACAATTCTAGTGCTCGCCCCAACGACCCGTCGCAGGAGCACGCGCTGTCCTCTCTCCATCCCGATCGCCTGAAAGCCGAGCTCGCTGATCGTTACACGATCATTCGCGAGTTGGGGCGCGGTGGTATGGCCACCGTGTATCTCGCCCGGGACATTGCGCACGAACGCCAGGTCGCCATTAAGGTGCTGCTCCCCGACCTCGCCAGCGTGCTCGGTCCCGAGCGGTTCGCGCGCGAGATCAACCTTGCCTCCGGCCTGAAGCATCCCAACATACTCGGCATTTTCGATTCCGGAGCAGCCGCCGGCACGCTCTACTACACAATGCCGTTCGTCGAGGGCAAGTCGCTGCGCGCAAGGCTCGATCGTGAGCACCAGCTTCCGGTCCACGAGGCTCTCAGAATCGCCGGCGACGTAGCGTCGGCGCTCGATCTGGCGCACCGGAAAGGCATTGTTCATCGAGATATCAAACCTGAGAACATTCTGCTCGACAAGAGCGGCCAGGTAATCGTCGCCGACTTCGGAATCGCTCGGGCGATCGACACGGCCGGTGACGAGCGGCTCACCAGGACAGGGCTCACACTGGGTACGCCCGCGTACATGAGTCCGGAACAGGCTACCGCGGAGCGCGACATCGATGGCCGGAGCGATATCTACGCTCTAGGCTGCGTTCTCTACGAGATGCTGGCCGGAACCCCTCCGTTCTCCGGACCTAACGCACAGGCTGTAACGGTGCGGCACCTCATCGATGAAGTTCCCTCGCTCGTCACCATTCGCCGCACCGTTCCGCAGCACGTGGAGCAGTCGATCCAGATCGCGATGGCCAAATCGCCGGCGGATCGCTTTGCCACCGGCGAGGAGTTCGCCAAGGCGCTCCAGGATGCCAGCGGCGCCTCGCTGTCGAATTACACGGCGTCACTCCCGGTGCAGGGGGACCGGAGGCAATCACGGCGAACGCGCCCGAGTAACGCCAGGCTGGCTGCGCTCGTACTCGTTCCCGTTTTGCTCATCGCGGTAGGCGTCGCAGCCTGGCGGATGGGGATGGAACCCGTGCGCGTCTCCGGTGCGGCCGTGCGCGGACTCGATCGCGTGGCCGTCATGTATTTCGAAGACCGAGGCGGGAACATGGCGTTCCTGGCGGACGGCTTCACGGAGTCGGTCATCCAGGAATTGAGCCGCATCGAGGGCATCGAGGTACTGTCCGCCAACGCCGTGGCGCCGTTCCGGAGCGCTGCACCCGACACAGTCCTGAAGAAGCTGCAGACCGGGCTGGTGCTGACTGGAGGCCTCGAAGCGAAGGACGACAGTCTGCTCGTCAGTCTCAGACTGGTGAGCGGAGATCCTAACGACGCGAAGCAGGAGCCGGTGACGTTCCTGGTGCCGAGCGCCGATCTGCTCGCAGCGCGAAACCAGGTCACCCAGCGCGCAACGCATCTGCTTCTCCCGCGGCTCGGTCAGAACTTGAAGCTCGCCGAGAGTCGATTGAAGACGAGGAGCGCGGACGCCTGGGGGCTTGTGCAGCGAGCCGCGTACGAGCGCAAGAGCGCCCTGGCGCAGCTGAATGCCGGAGACCGGGACGGCTCGCAGTTGAGGCTCGCTCTTGCGGATTCGCTACTCCGTGCGGCAGAACAAGCGGATCCGAGCTGGGCGGAGCCGACCGCCCAACGTGCGCGGATCGCCGCCGACCGCGCGCGTCGCACCGATCGGGGTACCATGACGCGCCGGTGGGAAGAAGGGGTCGCGCTCGCCGATAGCGCCCTCGCGGTCGACACGGCGCATTCTGGCGCGTACGAAGTCCGGGGTACGCTGCGATATCAGCTCTCGAATCTGGAGTCGAACCCTGCCGCGGCGCAGCGGCTGTTCAGCGAGGCGGAAAAGGATCTGTCCGCCGCTACCAGGTTCGATCCACAAAACGCCCCCGCCTGGTTCGTTCTCAGTCTCGTTCACGCCGCGCAATCGGACTACGTGCAGTCCGCGCTCGCTGCACAGAGCGCGTACAACGCCGACAAGTATCTGGAGCGGGCGCCGCAGATTCTGTGGCAACTGTTTGCGACTTCCTACAGCATGGAGCAGCACGCTACCGCCAAGAAGTACTGCGACGAAGGCGCGAAGCGGTTCCCCGAAAATCCCCAGTTCGTAGAGTGCCAGCTTTGGACCATGACGACGAGTGCCGACTCCGCCGACCCGGCCCGAGCCCGCCGCCTCATTGCGGACCTCCAACGAGTGAAACCACCCGCGGACTGGGAGTTCAGCAGGCGAGAGTCGCAGATGCTCCTCGCGGCAGTCATGGTACGCTCGGCGACCAGGGTGCCGGCCTATAGGGACAGCGCGAGCGCTCTCCTGGTTGCTGCCCGAGGGAACCCGACGGTCGATCCGCACAGAACCCTGCTGACCAGGGAAGCCTTCGTGCGGGCGCTCATGGGAGACAACGATACGGCGATCGAGCTTCTGCAACGGTACCTGCTGGAGAATCCCGCTGCTCGCCAGGAGTTTGGTCGAGAGAATGACTGGTGGTGGCGCGGCCTGCAGGACGATCCGCGGTTCGCGCGTCTAACGGGATCCGGTGGCTCTTGATCTTGGGTCGGGGAGCGTGTGGCATTCCGGTACTCCCGAATCGAACTGTGCTCCGAGTCACCTCTTGTGCGCTTGATTAGTCGGCGTTAGTGTGTGGCGCTCACCAAGCCGAACTCAGCGGCATTTCCCAAAGTTGGAAATGCCGCTGTTTTTCCAACTAAGGGGATCACCACTCCGAGTGGACATTTCATCGATCACAGGAAGGCCACGCATGCACCGCCGTTTCGCAATTTGTAACGTACTGGCTTTGGTACTTCTGGCTTCCGCGTGTTCGGACCAGTCCACCCGCGTTGCGGATCCCTGGCAACGGCCCACCCTGCAGGTCGGCGTCGACGATATACGCCGTAGGATCAATGATCTGGTTCCCGCCGCCGGCGGCAATCGCGGTCGAGTGCAAGGCTCGTTCGGCCGTGTTCTGGCCGCGCTCGGGAGTGGCGGGTCAGCGGAGGCCCAGGCACAGGATTTCCAGGCCACGATTCTGGGACTTTACCAGCAGGGAGTCCTGACCGCTCCGAGCGGCTCCACCGTCGAGCAGGCCCTGGTCGCCCTCATGAACGCGGTATTCACGCGTGCCGGGCTCACGCAGCACGTCATCCCCAATGCGCCCACCGATCCCAATACGGAGTACGTCATCGAGATCCTGACGAACTCGGATTACGACATGAGCGGAAACGCGCTCGTAAAAACGAACTTTGGGCGCGCTGCGCTGCTTGTCGCTCAAGGGGACTTTGCCGGCCCGGTCATTCTCTCGATCATTCAGAAGTCGTTTCTGGATGCGAACTACGTATTCCCCGTGCCGCCGGGTATCAACAAGATCGCCGAGGTGTTCGAGTTCTCGAGCAGCAGTGCGATAGCGGCGGGCGGCACCGTCCTCTCGATCTGCGATGACCTAACGGTCACTGGACCGGCGCCGAAGTGGCTGCTGCACGACGATGGCGGACAGTTCGCGCAGGCGGTGAGTCCCGGTGTCACGGGCCACGTATGTCCCTCGCACAGCACCAGCAGCGCGCGGCGCGGCGGGCCGTTCTGGGCGCGCGGGCTGAACGCTGCGGGATCCTTCCTCGCTTCAGTCTTTGGTCCGAAGCCGCTATACGCGTCGCACAGCCTCGCGCACGCCATCATCGTCGATGAGCTGAGCCCTTGGACCGTCGGCGAGTCGGAAGACAGCTACACCATCCGGATCATTGAAACTGATGGCTCCTCTACTCACGATGATGCGAGCGCGAGCTTTGGGCATCAGAGCACATTCGTCTTCTGGTTGGAGATCAGCAGCCACGGCGTGGTCCTGCAGTGCCCGACCGGGCTGGCTCTGACCGACATAGTCGCCCAGGCGACGGCTACCACCGTCACGACGCCTGTGTCTACCGCGGACAACCCTCGCAATTGCACGGTTCGTGGCGGCACGTACGCATGGCTGTTCGAGCTCGCCAACCCCCTCCCTGGTCAGTCATCTTCCGGAGTGATCGACATAACGGTGGATGGTGAGGTAGCGACGCCGCAGATGACCTACACGTCGTCGTCCGTAGTCGACTAAGTGCGAAGGGGAGGAAAACGGGGCGATCGTACCAGCCAACGTGTGCGAGTCATGGCGCTCGACATCGGCTGGAAGCGCCGGTCGGCCAATGGCGTCGCGCCTATCCTCCCTTGCGCGATCGGGCGAAGTGCAGCGCGCTCGTGGGCCGCACGCCGTAGGTTCGCGCCGTTTCCTCCATCGGTATCTCGGAATCGTAAGACTCGAGTCCCGCGGCGATCCCCCATACGGGCTCCGGAAGCCCCGGGATCGGATCGCCCGGTGCGACAGTGCGAACCTCGATCGCACGACCGAGCGCCTGCTCGTACATGCGCACCGCGTCGCGAAAGGTGACGGCATCGGGGCCGCCGATCAGGATCGTCGCATCTTTCGCCGCCGAATGGCCGACCGCCGACACCGCGAACGCCGCCACGTCCCGCTCGGCGACGAAGGAGTGGCGCCGCGTCGAATCACCCACCAGCGTCACAGGTATCCCGGAATGGATAGGCATCTCGATCAGCATTCCGAACCACACGTCCATGAACGCGTTGGGTTGAAGAATCGTATAGGTCATCCCGCTCTCGCGCAGGTAGTCTTCGACGGCCGCCTTGAGCCGGAAAAGGGGAGCCGGATGGTCCGGCGACGCTCCCACCGTGGAAGTGAAGATGAAGTGCCTGACGCCGGCCGCGCGCGCCGCGTCTATGAGGTTGCGGTTTCCCTCGAGGTCGACCGCCTCGAGGCTGTCGTCGCCCGTCTTCGAGACGCTCGCTGTTGTTACGACCACATCGATGCCGTCGCACGCTTGCGCAAGGCTGCCTGGATCCTTGAGGTCACCGATGACGATGTCGGCGCCGGCGTCGGCGAGATGTGCGTGGTTCGATGTGGAGCGCACGACAGCGCGGACCGACTCCCCCCGCTCGAGCAGACCACGCACGATCCGTCCTCCGAGTGAGCCGGTTGCGCCTGCGACGAGAATCATTGAACCTCCGTTGGTGCGTCGGTACGGCGGGCCAGAATGCGGCCATCACAGCAAACAATAATATTAGCGGTACCGCGTGCTCACCCGTACGATGTCCGTGATCCTCCGCGGAGGCGCAGTGTCCGAAAACGGCAAAGGAATGGCTCGGCGCAAGGCATGGCGGTACGATCTAATGTTCCTGGGTGCCCTCGCTTGCAGCACGGCCGTCCCGCTCACGGTACCTTCACCCGCGGAGCGGGCAACTCGTGCGCGGGACGCATGGCGCAGCGCCGCGGCGTCGCAGGCCGCCGGGCTGCCCGACAGCGTATGGCGCGATGTGCTGCGTGCGCAGGCCTCATGGCCGGCGCAACCCGCGTATAGTGAGGCACTGGCGCGGCTGGCGGCGCGCCGCGGTGACGATGCAGTGCTCGAACGAGTGCTCCGGACGTTGGCGGCGCAGGAAGCTGGCGGCGGAGTCGTGCGTGACAGCGCCGTTCGAACGGCTGCACAACGCACCCCGGGCGGCGCTGCCGCATTCGCCGAACTCGAACGACGGCTCGCCGCGCACGATCGAAGTAGTCCGCGCGTGCTGAGCGAAGATACGACCTTCTTTCCGGAGGGCCTCGACGCGGATCCACGGACGAGCACGATCTACATTACGAGTCTTCGTCATCGGATGGTGTACGCGGTAGCGGCGAGTGGCGCCGTGCAGCCCGCGATGAGCGTGCTGCCCGGCGATATTGCCGCTCCGTTCGGAGTCGCGCTCGACACCACTCGGGATGTTCTGTGGGTCACCACTGCAGGCGTCGCGCACATGGCCAACTACCAACCATCGGACTCCGCACGCGCCGAGCTCCTGCGCGTGCAACGATCCAATGGGGTGGTCACGGGGCGCTGGATGCTTGGCACCGGTACCGGAACTCCAGGCGAGCTCACTCTTACGACAAATGGGGAAGTGCTCATCAGCGATGCCGTGCTTGGACGTATCTATCGACTACGGTCCGACGCCGGCCAGATCGAAACGATCGAACATCCGCTGCTGCGGTCTCCCCAGGGAATCGCTTCTGATGAGAGGGGCGAGGTTGCCTGGGTAGCGGACTGGACTCATGGCCTGTTGCGCTGGAACCTGGCAACCAATGAAATCAGCGCACTCCACACGCCTGACGATGTGACACTGCTCGGAATCGACGGGCTGCGACGGGTGACCGACCGGCTGATCGGAGTTCAGAACGGGATCTCCCCGCCTCGCATAATCGAGATCCGGCTGGATGAAAATGGGTCGTCGGTTCAGACCGTCCGGACGCTGGATCGGCCATCCGATCTGGAGGGGGAGCCGACGGTTGGGGCGGTATTGGGCGATCGCTACGTGTACGTATCCTCGAGTGCCTGGCCGTTCTGGACGGACGATGGAAGTCGGCGCGCGAACACCGGTCCACTCCCCCTTGTAGTCGTGCGGGAAATGCCGCTACCGCCTTGACGTCGTCGGCGGACCTGCTGCGGGAGATTCAAGCTCGACGTATGCGATTAGTAACGAACGGCGACTAATAATTTATCGCTACCGCGCCAGAGTTCGAGCGAACATCTCACTGTGCCGCGCGGCTACTTGGATGGCCGGCGTATTGGAGCGTAAGGCGCGTTGCCCCCGCGCGGCGACTCCGGTGTCGTCAACGCATTCGCAAACTCTTTCATGGTGGCGAACCGGTCGCCTGGCGACTTTGAAAGGGCGCGCGCCACGGCCCCGGCTACCACAGGATCGACGTCAGTCGGGCAGTCCGAAAGTCGAGGCGCGGGAGCCGCCACATGCTGGCGGATCACGACGGCAGCCGGTCCGGTGAACGGAGGCTGTCCGGAGAGCATCTCGTAGAGCATGCAGCCGACCGCGTAGATGTCGCTCCGTCCGTCGAGCGCGCGGCTGCCAAGTGCCTGCTCGGGACTCATGTAAGCCGGGGTGCCTAACGATACGCCTGCTCCCGTGAGCGGTGCTGCCTGTTTACCCGGGGATGATCGGCCCGCCGCCCGCTTGATCGCGCACGCTATCCCGAAGTCGGCGATGACCGCCTGACCGTTCGCCAGCAGCACGTTCTCGGGCTTGAGGTCGCGATGCAGCACGTTCTGCCGGTGGGCATAGCCGAGCGCATCTGCCACCTGGCGGGCTATGTGTAGTGCCTCGTCCACGGGAAGTTGGCGATCCCGATCGAGCCGCTCGCGCAGCGTCTCACCTGCTACGTACGGCATGACGTAGTAGAGCAGCCCCTGCGCCTCGCCGGATTCCAGCACGGGCAGGATGTTCGGGTGTGTCAACCGCGACGCGGTGTCGATCTCCCTCAGAAATCGCTCCGCACCTAACGCAAGAGCGAGCTCGGGACGGAGGAGCTTGACCGCGACATCGCGGTGGTTTTCGGTGCGAGCCAGGTACACGATGGCCATCCCGCCGCGGCCAAGCTCGCGCCCGATCGAATACCGTCCCGCGAGCGCGACTCGCAGCTGCGCCAGGGTTGCCGCTTCGTCCAGTGTCCGGGGACTGATGGTGTCGGCGAGAAGTGGCGCGGCAAATGAGGCGGCGGCTCCGTCGAGAAAGGCGCCGCTGCGCTCGCACGCTCTGAGAAAACGGTCGACCTCCAACCGCAACTCGGCGGCCGGGCACGCTCGGGCCAGGAACTCCGGGCGCTCAGTCACCGGCAGCTCGAGAGCGCCGTCGACGATCTCACTCACCTCCCGCCACCGATCCAGGGGCGCCGGACTATTCCCAGTGCGCGCGCGAGCGCCAGTCTCGTCAGGCGTCGTCATCGGAACGCAGCTGCTGATAGAGCCAACCCCGCGCCTTGAGCCAGTCGCGGGCTACCGTTCGCGGCGTCACACCTAACACTTCGGCTGTCTCGGCTTCGGTGAGACCGGCAAAGAACCGGCATTCGACCACCTTGCTCAGCCGCGGATCGAGCTGCTCCAGCCGGTCGAGTGCCTCATCGAGCGCGATCAGCTCCTCGGCGCGCTCGTGCGCCGCCATCGAGCCGGGTTGCACGTCGTCGAGCGAGACGACCTGATAGTCTCCGCCGCGTCGCGTGGCGCGATGCTTACGCGCGTGATCGACGAGTATTCGGCGCATTACACGGGCTGCGACGGCGAAGAAGTGCGAGCGATCTCTCCAGTTCGCGCCCGGCTGATTGATGAGTGTGATGTAGGCCTCGTGCACCAAGCCGTTGGTCTCGAGCGTATGTCCGGCGCGCTCCGACTGAAGCTGCCGCATAGCGATCGCCCGCAGCGGATCGTACACGAGTTCAGCCAGCAGCTCGTCGGCGCCGGCCGCGCCTTCGGAAACGGCTCGCAGAGCTTCGGTGATGGCAGGTGTAGTGCGTCGCGCCGCTTCGTGTGTCGAATCAGAGATCGTCATTCCGCCATACCTCCTTTACGAAAGCCGGACACGGCCGGGTGTCTGGATTCGGCTCCGAAACACGCGTCAAGTGAAGACTCCTTCCGTTCTGTGGTGCCGGCGCAGTATCAGGCGGGACGGAGTGCATGGGACGATGCACCGTCAGGCGAGACACTCGGCCCCGCCCACCGTGCACACGCATTCTGGAGGAGCAGATGAGCACCCGATCAGCGCTTTCCCCCCGAGTGGCGGGCCTCGGCGTTTGTGCCTTGCTAGCCATTACCGTCGTGCCGTCCACGTCCGGTGCTCAGCAGCGGCTTTCCTCCGTAGAGATTGCCGCGGCGCGTTCGGAGACCGAGAACGCTCGCGCCGATGCATTCGAGGAGTATGCACGCACGTTGTACTCGACGCCGAGCAGGTTCCTGGAGGCCGCCCAACTGCATCAGCGCGCCGCAATGATCCGAGGCAACGATGCGAGAGCGGTGGCGAGCTACCGCAGCGCCGCGTGGGCATACAGCGCTGCACGCAACAACGGCCTGGCGACGAAAATGATGGTGAAGGCCGGCGAACAGGCTGCCATGGCTGGCAGGATCGAGGAAGCGGCCAATTCCTATGTCGATGCGGCGTTGCTGGCGGTCGCGGATAATCGTGAGGACAAGGTTCCGACGCTCCTGTCACGCATGCACGCGGTGCTGAGTGCGCCGCTGCTTCCCGAGGAACGGCGGTCGCAGATCCTGCAACGCGTCCGCGACGACACGAGGGTGGCGCACCTCGATACAGGACGGCGAGCCGAGCCATAGGCGAATCTCGTGGATGAGGACGAAGAAGGTTCCCGCACCGGGTGATGGTTCTTTACCGGTGCGGGTTCGTCATCCGCAATAGCAAGAGTCGTTGGAACGCCAATTCCTACCAGATCACGACGAGATCCGTGTAAACCAATTGCGGCGGAGCGCCTTGCTCGGCCGGCACAACAGATCTCTGACATTGTCGTAGCGTAACCGAGGCTCGTCGGTCGCTCCGGACCCGCCAGCCAGTGCTGCAGGCATCAATGTCGAGGGAGCGACGGATGAGGCGGATTGGGCGGATGAGGCTGATTGGTCTCGTCAGGAATCAGTGACGGCGTCGTAGCCTGGCTCCAGGCGAGAGTGTTCTTTGACCAGCAGAACAAGAAAAGCAAGAACGATTGTCGCGCGTCGATCCTTCCCTGACCCAGCGCGATCCGCCTCATCCGCCATATCCGCCTCATCCGTCGCTCTTCGACATTGATGCCCGTCAAACGCACGCAGCCTTTGAGGAGTTCAAGTCGTCTCGAGATCCCGGATCCTGGTTTAGTTGTGAGACTGGGTTTCCCGATGGTGAAGGTCGAATGATTTACCGCGGAAACGTTAGCTTTCGCGCAGCGCCGTTCGCGTGATCTGCATGCGCGGCCGCTCGACCGCGATCGTTCACGTCTTGGCGGTATCAGTAGCCCTCACATCCAAGTGTCTCGCATGAAGAGCCTTGATGCACAGTTGCATCCCGTCCTCGCTGGTAGCGCGGTGCGATTGCGCGATTCGGACGCACGAGTCGATCCCTCGATCGCGGACGAGAAGGAGCTCGGGAACGCCACCAAGCGCCTGGTGAAGCGACTTGTCAGTTTGCAGCGACTCTTCTGGGCGGATGGGCGACATGCGTTGCTGGTCGTGTTACAGGGGCGAGACGCCTCGGGGAAGGATGGAACCATCCGGCGCGTGTTCGGCAAGGTGAACCCGCAGGGATGTACGGTGGCCGGCTTCAAGGTCCCGACCGACCTCGAGTCGAGCCACGATTATCTCTGGCGCGTGCACCTCAGGGTGCCGCCGCGCGGAATGATTGGCATCTTCAACCGGTCGCATTACGAAGACATCCTCGTGCCTCGCGTGCGACAGCACGTGCCGGAGTCGGTCTGGAGTCCGAGGCACGATCAGATCAACGGATTCGAGCAGATGCTCGCGGCGAACGGTGTGGTGATTCTCAAGTTCATGCTGCACATCTCCGACGCCGAGCAGAAGCGAAGGTTCGAGGATCGTCTACACGACAAGACCAAGAACTGGAAGTTCAGAGCCGGCGATCTGGACGACAGGATGTTGTGGCCAGAGTTCGCGGATGCGTATAGCGAAATCCTGCGTCGTACCAGCACCGACTGGGCGCCATGGTACATTGTGCCCGCCGATGACAAGGGCGTGCGGGACTATTTCATCGCGCGAACCGTCACTGACCGTCTGGAGCAACTGCAGCTGCGCTATCCGCCACCGGATCCGGCGATTGAGGGGCTGACGATAGAATAGCTACCTTGGGGGAACGTTGACATTCTAAAAGGAATGCGGAGTTGTCGGGGAGCGGCAGTATCGTCGGCCTGCCTGACAGAGTTCGCCAGGGATCAGACGTTCAGAATGTTACTCACGTAGTCAGCCTGATAAACGCGCGTCTTTGCGCGGATCGTCGGCCCGAGTTCCATCAGGGCTGCCGCGTTGATCGACACCTTGGCGGTGTTCGCGCGAAAGCTGCCCTTGGCGTCCTTGAACTTGAAGAACAGCACCTGGGTGATCGTGTTCTTTGCCTCTATGAGACAGGCAAGCAGGGAGACGAACACATCTCCTTCGGGATCCTTGCTAACGAGGCCTATCTGAAAGCGCGCGATCTTCGCCTTCTGCGACTCACGACCGAAGATCGTCAGCCATGAACTGTCCGGCTTCATCCCCTTGAGCGCCTGAACGGATTCGGTGATGATCAGCAGAACTGTCGGCGTGGCGCCAAAAGCCGAAGTGGCCACTTCGAGAATTTTCTCGTGCACCTCGGCGCTCGTTCCCCGAGTCGTATAGTCGACCCAGCCGCTCTCCTGCAGCGTCCAGCCAAGGTGCTGCAACACGTCCGAATACGCCGTAAACCATGCGAGCGGATCCTGTTCCGCAGAAACCTGCTTATTCGCGACGAGTTGAGCGAGAAGCGCCGAATCGGAGATCGATTCCCTCATGTGGGTATTCACACCCTCGGCGAAGGAAAACACGCCCGAGCCCACCACCTGCATCTGCTTTTGCGCTTCGTCGAACACCTCGCGGGTCTCATCCTCCGCCGCAAGCAACATGCTTCGAGGCGTACCGGCGAGATCGATATCCGCGAGGTACTTCCGGGCCTTCGTGAGATCGAATGACATGTGGGTTCCTCTGTTTGAATTTGCGAACGATTCTGGCGTTCACCCGCTACGACATTGGGCTCGTCAGGCGTTGCGGGCAGCAGAGCACGTCGGTGACTTCACTGCCATGCTGGCTGCCCGCCTCCGAGAGCGTGGGCGTCAAGGCAGCGCAAACGCGATCAGCGCATCGCCCTGCTTCTTCGAGAACACGTGACCGCCAGCGGCAATTACCACGTACTGCTTGCTGCCCGGACCAAGCCGGTATGTGATCGGAGTCGCATGGCCAGCGTAAGGGAGGCGCGCTTTCCAAATCTCCTCACCCGTTTCGGAGGAAAATGCGCGCAGGTAGCGATCGGTCGCCGCGGAGATGAAGATAAGGCCGCTCGCGGTCATGATCGGGCCCCCCAGATTGGGGACTCCTGTGCGCAGCCAGAAAGGGAACGGAGCCATGTCGCGCGTAGTGCCCAGCGGCACCTCCCAGCGGACTTCACCAGTGGTCATATCGATTGCAGTGAGTGTTCCCCAGGGTGGTCGGTTGCAAGGTGCGCCCAATGGCGACAGCAACAGCTCGCGGCGGACTGCGTACGGAGTGCCTTCCTGCGCGCCGTAGAGCACTGTTGTCCCAGGCAGGCTCCGCGTGGCCTCGGGCACCGTCTCCTTGATCGAGTCGTAGACCGCGCGCGGCACCAACTGGACGACGCTTGGCACCCGGCTCTGGTTCACGACGAACAGGCTGCGAGACGGATCCAGGCTCCCGCTTCCCCAGTTCACGCCGCCGGCCGCGCTGGGATAGTGGATCGCTCCCTCCGTGGTGGGCGGGGTGAAGATGCCATCTGAGCGAAGCGCCTCGATCTTCCTGCGGCAGCTGCGCCGATCCCAAGGGGTGAAGCCATAAGCATCCCGTGGCTCCAGCCGGGGCGGTATCAACGGTACCGGCCGAACGGGGAAGGGCTGGGTGGGCGATAGTGAATCGCCCGGCGTTGTGCCCTGCGGTACCGGGCGCTCTTCCACTGGCCACAGTGGTTCGCCAGTCATGCGATTGAGCACGAAGACATGTCCCATCTTGGTGGCTTCGATGACCGCCGGCCGGATTCCTTCCGTGGTGGAGAGGTCGAAGAGCGTCGGTTGCGCGGCGACATCGTAGTCCCAGAGGTCGCGATGCACGGTCTGGTAATTCCAAACCAGCTCGCCGGACGATGCCCGCAGCGCCACCACCGAGCTGGAGAAATAGTCCAGCCCTTCCCGGAGGCCACCGTAATAGTCGGGTGGAGCGTTCCCCGTAGGCACGAAGACAAGATCGTGCTCCGGATCGCCAGCCATAATCGACCAAACGTTCGCCGTGCTGCGCCGATATCCGGCACTGTCGGGCGTGGCCTCGCCGGACGTCGGAAAGATCGGATCCCACGCCCAGCGAAGCGCGCCAGTGCGGACGTCGAAAGCGCGCACCACCCCCGGGGGCGCGTTCACTCGCTGATTGTCCGCGACCAATGCGCCCACGATCACGAGGTCGTGCATAACGAGCGGGGGAGAGGTGACGTAATACTCCCAGATGGGGGCGTCTCCAATGCCTTCTCGCAGCGACACCCGGCCGCCGCTGCCAAAATCAGCGCACAGCTCGCCCGTCCTGGCGTCCAGCGCTATCAACTCCGAGTCCTGTGTGCCGGTCAGAATCCGGCGATGGCACGGACTCTCCGTCGAGCGCGACGAGTCCACCCAGGTTGAGACGCCGCGGCAGGTAAGCGGATACCCGCCGCGGAGCTGCCGATTTCGGAGTCCCGGATCGAAGCTCCACCGCTCGCCTCCGGTTTCGGGGTCCAGCGCGATGACGCGGTTGAACGGAGTGCAGAAGTAAAGAAGTCCATCCGCGACTATGGGGGTGACCTGCAGCGAACTGGTGGTAATGTCCCCATGCCCGTCGGCCATGTCGCCGCTCCGGTATTCCCAGGCGACCTCCAGTCGGTCTACGTTGTCGGCGGTGATCTGCGTCAGCGGCGAGAAGCGCGTGCCGCCCTTGTCACTTCCGAATTCGGGCCACTCCGCAACAGGTCCGGAATATTCGATAGGCACCTCTGGCTTGCAGGCGAGCGACCCGAGGCAGGTGAGGGGGACGAGCAGAAGTCTCAGAGCAGATTGGCACATGATACGTGGGTCCGCGTGGCGAGGAAGTACGTGAACTCCTGGGTCTCGAGGACTTCTTTCTAACTGGAGCCGAGGTTACGAGCCGATGCGACTATTCAGCCCAATCACGCTGCTAAGACTGGAAGGGGCTGTCGTGCTTCTCGGCAGCCTCGCTCTATATCACCATTTCGGGCTCCACTGGGGGTGGTTCGCCGCGCTCTTCTTCGCACCGGACCTCTCAATCGCCACGTACCTGGTGAGTGCGCGGCTTGGCTGGCGGCTGTACAATCTGGCGCACAGCTACGTTGGTCCCCTCTTGTTGCTCGCCGTGGGCCTGACAGCTAGCCGCCACTCGCTCATCGCACTCGACCTCATCTGGTTTGCCCACATCGCGTGGGACCGCATGCTGGGCTTCGGAATGAAGCTCGACGAGGACTTCTGGAACACCCATCTCGGCCGCATTAACGCCGGCCGCCTACTCTGGGAAGGACTCGTCGCTCGCTTGCGCCCCTAACGACGAGTCCGCTCTACTGACGACGAACCTGCAAACCGGAATCCGCTTCTTTGACCGTCGGCCTCGCTGGTCCCGTTTTCTGCTACGGCCGTCCCAGAAAGGCCAGGAGCTGCTCGTTGACAGCGGAGGGGACCTCGTGGTGGATCCAGTGCGAGCCCTGCTCGAAGACTACCAGGCGAGCGTCCTCACATAGATCGACGCTCTGTTGCGCCAGGCTTTCGTCGAGAAATCGATCGCGTCGTCCCCAGAGCACCAGCGTGGGAACCCCTATGCGCGATGGCCTCGCTAGGCGCGGCCAGCTCCAAAATGAGGCCCGATACCAATTGATCATCGTGGTGAGCGCGCCGCCGCGAGACCAAGCCTCGATGTAGAGCTCCTCGTCCGCCACCGACAGCGGTCCCTTCTCCCCATTCCATCGGATGAACCCGCGAATTTTCCTGAACGACTGACGGCTCAGGATCCACTCGGGGATGAGCGGAATCTGCAGCGCAAACACATACCAGCTTTTCAATGTCTGTCGCGGATTGAACAGAATGTTTCGAGTCATCACGTGGGGATGCGCCACATTCAGAATCACCAGCTTGCGTATGCGTCCCGGATGCACTTCGGCGAGCGACCAGGCGACGTGAGCACCCCAATCGTGAGCTACCAGCCTCACGCTGTCCAAGCCGAGTGCGTCGAACAGACCCACCACGTCGGCTACCAGGTGGCGCGTTCTGTACGCCGAAACGCGTCGCGGTTTGTCGCTGAGATTGTAACCGCGCTGGTCTATCGCGATCACCCGGTATCCGGCCCGGCTCAGCGGCCCGATCTGCTCCTTCCAGGCGTACCAGAACTCCGGAAATCCGTGGAGGAGCACTACCGCGGGTCCCTTCTCCGGTCCGGCTTCTGCCACGTGCAAGCGGATACCGTTCGTCTTCACCTCGTAGTGGCGAAGGTCGGCCGGGAGCCCGGCGGACGGAGCTTCCGTACTGGTGGCGGGCCGCAAATCAGAAAGGCCTTCGCTCATCGCATGGGGTTGCATGACTACCTCCTGTTCCTCCCGATTCTGTCCGGACCGGCATTCTCGACCGGAAGAAACTTCGGAAACATCTCATCGCCGGTGGGCTCGATGTGCTGGTCCCTGTTCATGCGTTGCCGGAACCGCGAGAGCTCGAGATAAATCCGCTTGCGCGCGCGCCCCTGGTTGCCGAGCGGTCGGTGCGCAGCAAGTGAGTGCCAGGGATTGAAGGAGAGAAATCGGTCGAATTCCATCTGTTCAGGCGAGTCGAACTCCTGCATCGGGATGCGGAGCGTCGCCACCTTGCAGTATGGGGAAAGCTTCTGGGGCCAGATCACAGATGCATTCTCGATCGGCATCCGGCGGGGGTCTGTCTGCAGCTGCACGAGGAAGTCGAAGGAGACTTCGTGATTGCGCAGCGTACTGGCCATCGCTTCGCGCAGATAGTTATGCGTAGGCCGTCGGGGAACCCGGGAGCGCCGTGCGACGGATGGCCGGATGGAGTACTGCACCGCCCGTCCTTCCCCGTGCAGGTACGGCACGCAACTGTAGTACTGGACCTCGAGCGGATTGGCATGCGCGCGCGAGTACACCCCCTGCATCACCGCGTCCAGGAAGTGTGAGTCGAGCGGGTTGATGAAGTAGAACACTGGCGTGCTCTTCCCGATCTGCTGCTGGAGCTTGAGATTTTCAACGACGTTAGGCGTTGTGAAAGTGGGAGCGCTGATTCCGGTGAAGTCCTGCGTGAGGCGCTCGTCACCGAGCAGCTTCTCACCTTCCACTCCCATCAGCTTGATGGACATGCTGAGGATTCCGTTGTCGTCGAGGTCTGCCGGGGCGAATGGGCCCGGGCCGGCCATGCGCAACCACGCCGGGTGCGCGCGCGCCGTTTGGAACACCCCCTGACGCAACTCGGATGGGAGATCCGGCAGAACCTCGAAGCTGGCGCGGAGCAACCCATGAGTCTTGGTATTGCCCGCGCGCAGGGCAACCTTGCCGGTGTAATGCTTTGCCATGAAGTCGCTCATGTGCTCGACGATCTTTCCGGTCACGGCGTTCTCTTCCGGAAGCTCCCGCTCTTCCGCGATCGCGAGCACGGGGTCCTTTCGGGTCAGGTTGATGAGGAACTGCGCGGCCGCGACGATTGGCCCGCGTAATGTTGCGTCAAACTGATCGCGATAGTACGGGTCCAGGCGACGGGAAGCGCGAAGGATCCCCTCGATGCCGTCATTGATCCGCCTGGCGAGGCTCATGGTGACTCCCCCGGAGCCGGAGTCATCACACCGATGCCAGGTAGCGCACCGCGCGCAACCCCGGCAGAAAGAAGTATCCCCCTCCACGAATGCCGACGAAGTCAGGCATTCCGGTGGTGCGCCGACGAATGGGCTCAGCCTGCTCCGTGAAGGTGCCCTGCTTCCCCTTGCCGCGCGGGTCCCGGTCACCGATCAGCGGATCGGGATCGTCGTAGAGTCCGTTGAACTTGGCGTTATTGCACCAGGAGTGCTGCACGAACTCGAACTGTCGGCTAAGGTTGGCGCCTAGACAGATGAAGTGCAGCCCGCGATCACCCTCGGTGTCGGCGTGGAGCATCTCGTCAGGACTCAGGGATGGCACCACTGGCTCGCCGTAGGCGCGGCCGCGCCGCAGGATCTGGTGACGCTTGTTAATGGCGATGGATCGCTCCGATCCCGGCTGGGGCTCGAGAGCGTCGCGCGGATTGGTGCGGCGAACGTGAGATCCGATCGGGCAGCGATACCCGCTAGGATCCTCCGCGTGGTACAGGAAGTCGTTTGCGCGGCGCAGTTCCGGCTGATCGTGCTCGGGGGCGAGCAGCAAGGGAGCGCCGCTGGGCCAGCGGCCCACCATTTTGGAGGCGAGCCGAATTCGTGCCTCGGAGCTCGCCGGGCCATCGTCACCGCCCACGGCGGCCGCAACGAACCGCCAGAATTCGCCCACATCCTGGCTGATCTGGCGGAAAACGAGGTACGTGCCGTTGTGTCCAAAGTCACGCTGGCCAGTGCCTTCGACTGCGTCAGGCAGAAGCTCGGCAGGATCTTGTTCCGGCGATACCAGCGGCCGCTCCGTCAACTTCCCGTACTCGTTGGGATATCCGAGGATGAACTCGCCGGTCTCGACGGTGATCGCCGCCGGTGCGGCCTTTTCCAGACCGGCGATGAACGGTTGCGAGATGGCGTCGCAGAATCCGAAATGCTCCTTGCTGCATCCATCCTCACTCCGCAGCAGGACCGCTTCGAGGGTCCTGATCTCACGCACGCCGCCCGTCTCGAACGTGCTGGCAATGCTACGGTAGTATACGCCTAACTCCGCGTCGGTGGACGCGTACAGGAGGAGAAGGATGTGGATGGCCGGGTTGTTCGGCCCACCCCATTGCCACAGCTCGGGCGCATTCGACCCACGGTCACCCAGGATGTGGCTGCGGTGCGGAGCCACCATTCCCTCCTGGAAATCGTGGGAGAACGTTTCCAATGTTTCCGCGGCCAACCCCAGAACAGCCATTCCGGAGAAGGTGAAGGCGACATTCAACGCCCGCTCCGTCGGGTCGGACCGCCCGTCCGTTACCGGCAGGGCGGCCAGCCAGTGCTTCGCGGCGGCCACATCGCGCACCTCGAGGAGAACGTAGCATGCGTCCTCCAGTCGTCCGTAGCCGCGAACGATGATGCCTTGCACATCGTCGAGCTGGTCTTTCAACCTCGGCGTCTGCATGGCGAGTTCACCCCTTATTCGTTGCGGTCAGAGCTGTCGTGCCCATTGCTCGGCCTCCCCCACGTCGGCGCCGTCGCGGAGACCCGCTCGGACACGTGCGTTGTTCGCAATGTTCAGAGCCGTGGAGTTCTTGTAGGCGGAATACCAGACCTGGGTGGGGATCTGGTGCTTCTGCAGAAAAGCCTTGAACGCCTGCTCGTCGTTCGCGCCGTCCAGAACCAACCACCTGGTCTTCGGATACCACTGGCCGTTACTGAAGACCGCATTCAGCCCCCATGCGACCTTGTTGACGAAGTCGTCCATGTAGCTCGTCAGGCTGCCGTCGTAATTGCTGAGGAAGAGCACTCGACGGCCTTCGTCCACGATGATCCATTGAGCGAAGTGAATTGTGTCGACTCCGTGCAAGCGGAGGAGGGGGACGCTCCCGAGGTCTCCCCGATTGAAATGGTGGCGGCACGCGACATTCGCCGCCGCCAGCAGGAGCCGTAGAGTCACTGCCCGGATCCACGCCGGCTTGGCGCTGCCGACAGCACTGAACTGGTTCTGGACTATCTGGTCCTCGAAAGTCGCCAATTGGCCGCGCGGCTGCTCACTGAGCCGCAGCGTGCCGGAGCGTGCATCGCGTCGCTCGTGGCCGCGCAGCACCAGCAGCAATACCGGAATTGCTACCAGGAGCACGGGGGACATGATGAGAAGGGCCGCAAGAATGAAGTAGAAGCGCAGCCTCTCCTTGATGCGCCACGAAAGGGGGAGCGGGCGAGCGGGTTCCACGGCCCAGCGAAGCGTTGGATCCCCGCGGCAGAAATCCCGCACCGCCTCGCGCACCTCCGCGGCCGAGCGCCCGT
Source organism: uncultured Gemmatimonadaceae bacterium (assembly GCA_964584905.1). Lineage (GTDB taxonomy): Bacteria > Gemmatimonadota > Gemmatimonadetes > Gemmatimonadales > Gemmatimonadaceae > JALZIF01. Next base: position 19,569 of record CAZPCC010000263.1, read on the forward strand.
CCAGCGAACCCTTTTCGCGATCGAGAAAGTCCTGGATGGCGTCGCGCAGTCGGATCTCGTCCCGCACCTGCTGAACGGGCCGGCCGACGGTGTTCACATAGAACGCCTGGCTCGGAATCAAATGGCCACGGAGAAATGCGAGCCGCCCCTGTTCCGTCCGTTCCACCGCGGTCGGATAGTCTGCGCAGTGCTCGAAGATCCGGTCCAGCCTCACGCCCAGAGCTACCAACTGTGCCAAGTGCTCTTCGTGGGGTGCGTCGACATTGGCTGCGTATACCAGACTCGGCGCGATAGTCCGGCCCTGAATGTCGCGTGCCTCGTCCAGAATCAGAAAGCGCGCGAAATGCAACCCTTGCAGAGACGCAAAGGGGCAGATTTCATTGTCCTCCACGTCGCTGTTGATGTCCGCAAGCACTGCGCCTAACGCGTCGCGATGCCCCGGCTTCAGCTTTGCGAGGATTGTCACTGCTTCCTGGTGCCGCATTTCGCTCAGAAACGGAGCGCAAAATCCAGGAGCCGGCGCTTTCCCCACCAGACCTTGCCGAGATAGAATCCCGGTGACACCTCGCGGATCTCGTCGCGGATCTTCTGCGCAACGAATGAGGTCTGCGAGTAGTCGAGCACTATTGTCGGCTGGCCATCCAGCCAGCTGTTGTCCTTATACACTTTTGCGCGGATTGCCAGAATGTTCAGCGGCGAGATCTTGTTTCGCAGCTCACCGCGCTGCGGGTCGAATACCTTCCCGCGCCAGACGAACCAGGAGATGAGAAGCATGATGATTCGGCCCGCCAGCGTGCCCGGAAACATGATCGCGGTGCCGCGGGCATCTCCCGTCGGAATGGCGCCCACCGGGATCGTGCGATAAAGATCGTCGAGCTCCGCTTGCGACATTTCCGCCAGGTTACCGGCGTCCAGGGTTAGGGCCTGGGTGTTCATGATGTCCTTGGTGGCATTGAGTCGAACGGAATCGGGGCGCCGCTCATTCAACGTCAGATGTGGTACTGGGGCGTTTTCGGTGGGTCGTCCATCCGCCCGCTGTTTTGAGCGGACGTGCGGTAGACGGGCTCGCGAAGAATCTCGTTCAGCTCTCCGCGCGGCGTGAGTACGCCATCTTCCCACAGGTTGAAGGGGTGGAGCGCAAGCTCCCCATGCACCTGCGCGGCGGCCCGCAGCATCTCGCACTCGCTGGTGCGTTGTCGCGGCAGGTTGAGTTCGCCGACGGTGATCCACGGTCCGGCCGGAGCCAGGCTCGTGTCGTCGAGACCGGGGGCTTCCGCCGCAGCGATTCGGAACCTGACGTCTCCCTCGTTACGGCGCGCGCACAGATCGCGCCCAAGGCCGTCGCGCGCACCCCGGGCCTCGTGAGCCAGTTCCGTTGTGGTTTTCTCCATCGGGAGCAGCGCCAGATGTACGAGTTTGCTTCCAAGTTCGATAGGTGAGCGGCTGTAAAACGGCATCGCAGCCAGGCTGACCCCTGCATCGACGGCCGCCTTGCGAGCCTGAGCGAGCCGCCGCGTCTCGCGACTACCCTCGCGGGAGAGCAACCCCACCAAGCCGCGGACGCGCCCAACGATGCCTCCCGCGGACATGTGCAAAGCGGCAATCATCGACGAGTTGAACTGTCGCGCATCCCGCGCGTGATTGCCGGCGGCGCCGGATGTGAAAGTCAGGTCCTGGACCCTGCCCTGATCGTCGGTGATCCGGACTCCGATCGCCCGCTGGTCCTTCTCCGTGTCCGGCTGCAGCGTCGAGGCGGCGTTGGAGAACCTGACGATTGCGCGGTACTTCGCACCAGCTGCGAACGGTCCAGCCACCAGTTGGCGCGGGATGTTGGCGGGGACCCTGAATTCTCCGGTGGTGGTGGCGTAGAGCGTCTTTCGCTGAAAGCCGCGGTCGCGCGTGCCGTCGCGCGACGATGCCTGCTGCAGTTCCGTCATGATCTGCACCGATTGCCTGGCGAGCCGCTCCCGCTCTGCAGCCAGCTCGGTTCGTTTCGGATCCAGTATGGGCGGTACCGGGTAGGCAGCCGTGTCGCGCCAGCGGGCGACAATGTCAGCGGCGCCCGGCTCGGTGGCGAGCGTGCCCTGCGAGTCGAGCTGATTCGGCGGCACCTCCCGCGCCAGCGCCGGCTCCCTGTGCGGGAGCCGCGGCGCGGCACTCGTCAGGTCGAGGCCGTGCAAGGGCGCGGTCGGGACAATCTGCGATGTGTTTGCCACGGTATGGCTCCTATCCTACTCGAGGACTGGATCGATGCCGCCATGCATCAGCGGATGCCGCGACTTGTCATTCAACTGCCCGGGATCGGTGTCCCACGGCTCGAAAGCGTTCTCGACGTTGGCGAGACCCGTCGCGGCGAGTCCCGGGTAGTGGCGCAGCAGCACACCCTTGAGCGTCGCGTCATCGACCCAATCGAGGCCTGCCTCGGTGTAGTGCGCTGCGTCGTAGTACTTCGTATAGAAGGGATCCGCCTCCAGCCTTCGACTCGCATTGAGAATGAAGAGCGTAAAGAGCTCCTCCCCAAAGCCGTAACCCGAAGGCCGCTTGGCCGATCCAAGCGTGCCAATGAGCAGGTCCACCCGATCGATTGCTTCCTTGTCGCTCATTCCGTCGGGCTGGTAGACACTCTTCAGCTTGTCGATCTGATCCGCATCGTCCGTGAAATCGTTCCAGCTGGTGAACTCCGGCATTCCCCAGCCTCTCCGGAACTCGTTGAAGCGCGGGACGCGGTCTTCCCGGTCGCGGAGGATATCGGTGAGCGCCAGGTCGATCACCGGAAAGCCGGGAACGGACAACTCCGTTAGGCTCGGCGGGAAGTTGTTGAGAACGAGCTGGCCCGCATGGGTGGTTCCCGCCGAGAAAGCGATGTTCTCGTGACCAATGTCGTGGGCGAGCCTGGTCGCCGACGCCATCCGGGTCGATCCGAGCGACACGTCCTCCCTTCTGGACCCGTCGATCGACCGGTACGTGATCGTCTCCCGGATCAGCGAGTGGAGCCGGTACACGGACATGAATTCCTGGGTGAGCGTGTACTCCACTCCGTGATTGTCCATCACGTTCCCTAGTATGCCGCCGAACTCCCGGTTGTGGATCTGTATTCCGGCAAGATCGTTCAGCGCCGCGCGGTGCTTTCCTTTCCTGAAAAGGTTCGCGATGAGCCCGTACCAGTTGCCGTTCATACCGTCGTTGAGCACGCGGTTAGGCAGCACTCCCGGAGTCCACTCGACGGTGTGGATCTTCGCCATCAAGGCGGCGTTGATCAGGCGTCCTTTCTGGAAGAGATCCTCTTCTCCCATACCGGGATACCGCGAGCGGAGCATGTCGACAATGGCGTTATGCTCCTTCGCGAACAGGGTGTGGAGGAAGGAAAGTCCAAGATGCCAGGTGCGGTTCACGAGTCCCGAGCGCTCGACACCGGTTCTCGGGTCGATAGGCAGGTATCCCTGCGGCAGGTCGAGGTAAGCGCCTTTGCCGTCCTCAGCCGTGATCTCGCTCCTTGACCGGAGTAGCCCGCAGGCTACAAACTCGCCGGAAGGAAGCTCGAGGTCGGTTTCGCCGCTGCCGTAGATCTGCGACCCGTCCCACCAGGACGTCACTACGTTGGCGCGCGGCTCGATGCCATCTCTAGCGAGCGCCTTGTGCGGCGACTCGACCCGCTTGGGTACCGGCAGCGCATCGAGCCCGAACCGGTCCCGGCGCGGATCCGTCGGGCCGAGCGGAACCATGTGGACCTCCGTCGGGTGGGGATCGCCGGCGACCACCCAATCGTGATTCTGGAACTGAATCCACCAGGCGCCGATGTGGTTGAAGAATGGGATTTCGCGCTGACCTTCCTCCCGATCGCAGTGGAGCAGCACGCGCGCGACCTCGGCCGGACTCGGCTCCATGAGCGTCCGGGCGTCGTCAGTTCTTGTCACCGCGGGATCGGTGTTGCGGCCGAACAGGGTGAAGGACGCGCCGGCGGTGGGGCTGCTCGGGTCCGTCCAGGTACCATCCGTCTGCCGATAGATACCGGCGGTTCCCGGCGGCTTTGTACCGGGAGCCATGAGCGTGGTCCTGGCGCCGTTCCTGTATGAATCGAAGAGGTTTCGCTTATCGGCGTTGTTGCGCGTCTTGGCCAATTTCAGCACGGAGAGCAGATCTGCGCCGCTGTTGCCCCTCATCTTGAGAGCGGCCAGCGCCTTCTTCTGCACGTACCAATTCGTATGGCGGGGACGCTCCTTCGATCCGAAAAGCATGCGGTCGGGGATCGCCGCGGTCATGACGCCCAGTCCGGCGTCGATCAACCAGCCGGCAGTCCGCCCCAGCTTTCCCCGCACCATTGCGCCAACAGTGGGTTTGGTGAAGGGCACCGTTAGGGTGGCCTGAAGCGCGTCGGGAACCCGCTTGGGGAAGGTGCTGTTCGCGGCATCCGGGCGGGCGAATCGTGTGTCGGTAACTTCGATCTCCGGCCGCGCGAGCACGTTGCGGTCGCAGGCCTCGATCTGGCTTCGCCAATGCTCCGTGAGCCGGTGGCCAGGCGCTTTCGACACCGCCGCCGTGTACGCCGCGTGTGCCTCACGCCATTTCTGATCCATGAACAGCGTGTTGCCGAGCGACCCATCGCTTTCGCCGGGCGCGGCTGCCGCATTGTCAAGTGGAGCCTGGGTGACCGCCGCGCCGTACTGACTCGCCCTGGTGGCGGCTGTGGCTGCTTTCTCGTCGTTGCTCATGGTTTCCACCCTGGCTCAGGGTCGAAATGCGGCCTCGACATAGCGAAGTCGGGGCTTGGATGCACGCTCTCCGTTAGCCCGTGCGTGGTCCCGTTCGGAACAATTCCCGCCTCGCCAGAGGGAACCGGCTCAAAGTCCTCTGACGATGAACACCTGGTTGCAGCCCGGGACGCGTCCGGGGCGTATCACACGGTGTACATCCGCACGAGGATGTGGAGCCAGGTCTGACCTGTCAAGGCGAAATCGCTCCCACGCACCGATCAGCTCGAAAGCCCAATACATGTCCGCGTCTGGCGGATTCTCGTCGATAGCGCGAGTCAACTCGCTCAATGTTTTCGAATCAGCTTGTACCGTTCAGTAGTCCGCGGGACCTGCTCGCTGGAACACCGCCTCATGATCTCGTGCGCATAGGTACTCGCCTCGAGCTTTGGCTTGTTCGTCAGCGGCTATCTCTGCGGGTCCTTGAACTTCTCAATCGCCTGACGCGTAAACTCCGACAGCACCAGCCGCCCACTCATCCGCGCCCGCTCATCGAGTAACTGATCCCACCCCTCCGTCCCGGCCCAGAAAATCCGCTTTAACTCCCGCATCGCCTCGGGATTGGACCCCGCCAGCGTCGCTGTCAGCCGGGCAACTGCCGAATCGAGCTCGAATACGTTCTCGCCCACTCGCGCATACAGCCCCTGCCGCTCGCACCAAGCCGCCTCACGCCAATCGGCGTCGACCGACATGGCCGAGAAGCCGGCGAGCCCAATCTTCTTCTCGATCACGGCTCCAACGATGAACGGCCCGATCCCCACCGCCAGCTCGCTCAATTTCGCCGGGGCCCCGGACACCGCCAGCACGTAATCGGACGCCGCTATCAGGCCGACAGCCCCGCCAACAGCCTTCCCCTGCACCCGCGTAACCACGAACTTGGGCGCTCGGATCATCGCCAAGATGACCTTCGAGAACCCGCTGAAGAACGCCCGCCCTTCCTCCGGCGT
>CAZPCC010000264.1:0-8500 GCA_964584905.1 uncultured Gemmatimonadaceae bacterium
TTGCCGGAGAAGTGGTGAAAGAGGGCACCTTTGGTCACCCCCGCGCCCTCGACTATCCGCGCCAGGCTGCCGCCCTGAAAGCCCTGCCGGTAAAACTCGGCGAAGGCGGCGTGGACGATCTTGTCGCGAGTCGCCTGGGGGTCTCGACTGACGGTCTGTGAGGCCATTTGGCTAACATACCGACCGTTCGGTATGTCGTCAAGAGCCTGTTTCTGCGTCTGGTCGAGGTCGGTGCGGAAGTCGGGGTGGGTGCATTTTTACCGCAGAGGGCGCAGAGGACGCGGAGGACAACTTGCTCAACGCGCAGAGGTGATTGGTCAGCTAGACTTGCTTTCCCTTTTGATAATGCAGTCATCCAGGCAACTGCTTTTTCCTTCATGCTTTCCTCTGCGTCCTTCGCGACCTCCGCGGTAAAAATCGCGGAGTTGTGAACGGCCGCAATCCCCGACCACCCACTCGAAAGCCGGGTCGAAGTGTGCGACAGATGAGGCGATTGTGGGCGGATGAGGCTGATCGGTTACGAGTGGCCGTGGTAGCGTCCCCACTCGGACTCCAGGGTATCGGAGATCTCGCCGACGGTAGCACGCGCGCGGACGGCGTCGAGGATCAGAGGCATCAGGTGAGCCTGGCCGAGTACACCGATTCCGCCGTGGCGGCTGCGGTAGGTGGAGGCGCCGTCGCGGAGGGACTCCAGAGTGCGCTCGGTGAGCTGGGAGTCGCGTGACTCGCGTGCCACCTGCACGCGCAACACCTGACCGCGCTCGAGCTCGGAGTAGCCAGGCAGCGGTACGGTCGGCGCGGCCGCCGCATCGGTGAAACGGTTTACACCCACCACCACCGTCTCACCACGCTCAACTCGCAACTGCTGCTCGTAGGCGCTACGACCGATCTCCTCCTGAAAGTAGCCGGAGGCAATAGCGCGCTCGGCTCCGCCCAGACTGTCTACGTGCTCGATGAGCACCATCGCTCGTTCCTCCAGCTCGTTAGTCAGGCTCTCGACGTAGTAGCTGCCGGCGAACGGATCGACCGTTTGCGTCACTCCTGATTCGAACGCCAGAATCTGCTGGGTGCGCAGCGCCAGCGTCGCCGCCTCCCGGGATGGGAGCGACAGCGCTTCGTCATAGCTGTTGGTGTGCAGCGACTGCGTGCCGCCGAGTATGGCGGAGAGCGCCTGAATGGTGACTCGGACGACGTTGTTGAGCGGCTGCTGCGCCTGCAGCGTCACTCCGCCGGTCTGGGTATGGAAGCGCAGGCGGGCGCTGCTGTCGCTGGCGCCGAAGCGGTCGCGCATGAGGCGGGCATACAGCCTCCGCGCGGCGCGGAACTTGGCCACTTCCTCGAACAGATCGTTATGCGCGGCAAAGAAATATGACAGCCGGGGAGCGAACCGGTCGATCGCCAGCCCGGCGCCTATCGCCCGCCGCACGTACTCGATCGTGTTGCACATGGTGAAGGCCAGCTCCTGCACCGCCGTCGCGCCCGCCTCACGAATGTGGTAGCCCGAAATGGAGATCGGATTCCAGTTCGGCACCTCGGCCGCACAGAAGCGGAACACCTCGGCGATCAGCGCCAGGCTCGGTTCGGGCGGATAGATGTAGGTGCCGCGGGCGATGTATTCCTTGAGAATGTCGTTCTGGATCGTCCCGTTGAGCGCCTCGCGCCCTATCCCGCGCTCCTCGGCCACCACTATGTACATGGCCAGCAGCGTGCTCGCCGTGGCGTTGATCGTCATCGAGGTCGAGACCTGGTCGAGCGGGATATCGGCGAGGAGGGTGTGCATGTCGTCGACTGTATCGATCGCCACGCCCACCCGGCCAACCTCACCTGACGCGCGGGGCGAGTCTGAGTCGATCCCCATCTGCGTCGGCAGGTCGAACGCTACGCTCAATCCCGTCTGCCCCGCCTCGAGCAGATGCCGGAAGCGTGCGTTGGTCTCGGCAGCCGTACCGAAACCGGCGTACTGGCGCATGGTCCAGAGCCGGGTGCGGTAGCCGGCGGGCTGCACGCCGCGGGTGAATGGATAGGCGCCCGGCTCGCCGATGTTCTCTTCAACGCCTACCGCCCCGTCGCCGGGGCGGTAGACCACTTCTATCGGGATCCCGGAAGGACTTTGTCGAGGCTCGGGAGCCCGTTCGCTCACGCGCCGACGCTGGTCAGTGCCCCGCCTAGCATGGCGGTGGCCTGGTCCACCTCGGCCTTGCTCCCAATGAACAGCGGCGTCCGCTGGTGCAGGTCGGTCGGCTGGATGTTGAGAATGTCCTGGGTGCCATCGATCGCCGCGCCGCCCGCTTCCTTGGCGATTAACGCCAGGGGGCACGCCTCGTACAGCAGCCTCAGCTTGCCCTTGGGCGCCTTGGCGTTGCCCGGATAGCAGAACACGCCCCCACCTAACAGGTTTCGATGGAAGTCGGCGACCAGCGAACCGACATAACGCACGTTGAGCGGCTTGCGGTCGCTGTCCAGTCCGCGGTAGCGCCGCATCAGGGCCTTGGTCGGCTCGTCCCAGTGCTGCTCATACGAATCGTTCACCGAGAGGTAGCGCCCGGTGCTCGGCGTACGAATGTTGGGGTGAGAGAGCAGGAACTCCCCGATCATCGGATCGAGCGTGAAGCCGTGGGCCCCCTGCCCCGTCGTGTACACCAGCATGGTACTCGAACCATAGATGATGTATCCCGCCGCCACCTGACGACTACCGGGCTGCAACAGATCCTCCATCTCGCCACGGGGGCCGAGGGTGATTTTCTGCAGCACGCTGAAAATCGTGCCCACCGGCACGTTCACGTCGATGTTCGACGAGCCATCGAGGGGATCGAACAGCAGCACGTACTTGCCGCACTTGAACTCGTCAGGGATGTGGATCAGCCCCGGCTCCTCTTCCGAAGCCATGACGCAAAGGCGCCCGGTGTGATCCATCGCCTTGATGATCGTCTCGTTGGCGAACACGTCGAGCTTCTGCTGCATCTCGCCCTGCACATTCTCCGCCCCGAACTCGCCGAGGATGTCGACCAGCCCCGCTCGTCGAACCTTGCTGGAGATCATTTTGGCGGCGAGCGCGATGTCGTAGAGGATGCCGGAGAGTTGCCCGGTCGCCTCGGGAAACTGTCGCTCCTGCTCAATGATGTAGCGCTCGATCGTGACGACCGACGTGGACGTGTGTTTTACCATCAGAGACAGGGGTCGAGGGTCGAGGGTCGAGGGTCGAGGGAAGTCGGCGATGAGATTCGACCGCCTATCCGTGATCTCGTTTGCCAAGAAGGTTTATTGCTGCGTACTCGCGAGCATCGCGCTCGAACCGGTTCTGATGATAGCCCGATTTGAGGGTTTCCCACAGGTACAGCAACGGGAACGCGCGGGATTCCTCAAACTGCTGGACGTGCCGCAGTTCGTGCAAGAGGAGCTCGACCGTAGGCTGGCAGCGTTCACCGAGGAAGACGGTGCGCCAGAGGGTGATCCCGGCAACGGAGCTCTGGCCGAGGCAGAGGCCCGCGATTCGTGGGACGAGCCCACCGCGGCGCCAGTTCACCCGGGCGAGCTCTGGGTGCCGCTCGAGGGCCAGTTCGGGCAGGGACTCCGGGGTTCCGATGATCGCCTGGATTAGACTGGAAGATGTCGCCACGGTTCTTGGCTCAGGTAAGCGTCTTCAACTGCTTTACTGCAGAGGATCGCGATTCAGGAAACCCGGGGCATCACACGTGTACTACCGTGACGGGTACGTACAGTACACGCCAGCGCCCGACTTCGATCTTCCCAGGTCTGAACACGGCCCCGAGTATTGATCGCCACGCGCGCAATTTCCATTCGTGAAAACGCCACGATGAGCAGTAGGCCCGGCCGAGAGCTGACGCATTACATCTGGGGCTACGTCGGATGATCCGCCTGGCGACGGCGTCCGCCATTCTCCTGACCGCGGGATGCGGCGTATCGGGGGGCTTCACTGCCTCCATCTCCCAGCCGGGCGCGCGATCATCGGCCCCGCGGGAAATCGTGCTTCCGACGAATCGCTGCGGCGACTACTTCATTGCGACCGCGATGCTCGACGGCCGGGGGCCATATCGCCTCAAGCTCGACTCCGGATTCCCGTACACGCAGCTCTCCGCGCGGCTCGCGGATTCCCTCGGCCTGCGAGGATCGCTCGACTCCATCCGCATCGGCGCGTTGCTGGTTCAGGGTCGGATCCCCGTCAACGCGCGCAATCTCGACGTCATCAGCTACGCGCTCGGCGAATCGATCGACGGGATCCTCGGATACACAGTACTTCAGGATCTCGTGCAGACCTATGATTTTCCCGCAGGCGTCGTAAGGCTCGGCATGCGGGCGATCGACAGGGGAGAGCCCGGCGTCGTCCCTCTGTCGACCGGACCCCGGCCGTTCCTGCGCGCTCGGATCGGATCGCGGACGATCGACCTGCTGCTGGACACCGGATTCAGCGGCGGGATCTCGCTCGGCGAGCTGACTGACTTTGCGCTGCGCGATTCCGTTAGGCGCATCGGCTCGGCCGCGCGAGCCGAGGGCGTGGTGTACACGGACGGCGCGCGGCTCGAGAACGATGTGGTACTCGATGCGTTCACGATCGTGCAGCCCGTCGCCACGAGCTCGGCGCGTCGGAACCTGTTAGGGCAGGATGTGCTCCGGCACTTCGTCGTGACGATCGATCGTGCGCGGGGCCTCGCGCGCTTCAAATCAGCCGAGGGAGCCCGCGCGATAACTCTCCCCTCCCTCCATTACACCGGCCTGGTGCTGATTCCGCGCGCGGATCACCACGAGGTGGCCGAGGTGCTGGCGGAAACGCCGGCCGCGCGTGCGGGCTTGCGAGCCAGGGACCGCATCGTCGCAGTCAACGGCGTGCCCGTCGCCTCGCGCGGGTGCGCCAGGACCGAGGGCGATCCGGCTCGGCCGCTGATGCTCACGGTTGGGCGCGGCGATGCGCGGTTCGAAGTCGAGGTCGTCCCCGTGGTGGTGGTCGAGTAGCTGGAAAAGTCCGCGCCGGTGGACGAAGAGAGCGCCCACCAATCATCCCCGCTTTTGATCTCGATCCCTCGCCCATCCGTACGGACCACGATCGTCCCTTCGCGATCCGTGCGCAGCACCGTCGCGCCGCTCGCAGCGATGCCGCGCAGCCGCTCGGCGTTAGGGTGCCCGTAGGTATTGCCCATGCCTACCGAGACGAGCGCCAGCCTCGGCCCCACCGCTTCGACGAACGCGGGCGTGCTACTCGTACGGCTTCCATGATGACCGACCTTCAGGATATCGGCCCTCAACCGTTCACGCGCGTTGCGGAGAAGCCACTCCTCCTCCCCATGCTCGGCGTCCCCGGTCAGCAGTACCCTCACGCTGCCGAACCTGACGAGGGCGACGATGCTCGCCTCGTTGGCGTCGCCGATGCTCGAGACCCACACCGAGTCGGGGGCGAGAATGACCACCGACACGCCGTCGATGGCGAGCGAGTCCCCGGGACGTACCCTGCGCCAGGGCACCCCCCTCTGCGCGATGGTGGACAGCGACCGCTCGTACACCTCGCTTCCGCCCAGATAGGCACCATCGTAGACGGCGCGCGGGCGGAGCGCCGACACTACCGACGCGGCGCCGCCGATGTGGTCGTTATGCGGATGCGAGAGGAACATGGCGGCGACCGGTCCGCCCCGCGCGCGCACATACGGCACGACCACCCGGCGCCCGTCGTCGCCGCTCCGCCAACTCTTTCCGGCGTCGAACAGCATCCACTGGCCGAGCGGGGTGCGGATCGCCACTGCGTCCCCCTGCCCCACATCGAGCATGTGCACTTCCATGGTTCCGGCGTGCCTTTGCGGGAGCACCGGAAGCCAGACGGCGGCGACCACGGCCGACGCGGCGATGGCGATCGCGCGCCCCGGAAAGTGGCTCACGCACGCGGCGATTATGGCCGCGGCGCCAACCGCGGAGAGCACGGCAGTCGTGAGGGTCGGCGACACGCCCACGCTCGCCCCGGGCAGTGCGGCGGCCGCGGTGGCCAGCCAGTCGAACGCGACGAGCAGCGGATGCGCGGCGTCGGCGACGAAGCGGGCCGCCGCCGGAAAGGGAGCCAGCACCATGGCGAGAAAGAGCGCCGGCTGGAGCAGCGCGACGACGGGGGTGGCGAGCACGTTTGCCACGGGCCCGATCACACTGAGCCGCCCGAAGTACCAGCTGAGGAGCGGAGCGCTGGTCATGGTGGTGACGGTGGACGCCAGCAGCACCGTCGCCGCGGCGGCGGGCGTTCCCGATAGGCGGGGGGCGATCCAGCGCCTGGCGAGTGCAGCGCTGGCGATCAGGCCGGCGATGCCGATTACGCTCAACTGGTAGCCCAGCTCCTGCACTGCGCGCAGGTCGACCACCAACGGCACCGCCGCCCCCAGGGCGAGTGGCGCCCACGGCGAGGTCGCCCGGCCGGCGATGGCGCATGCGGCGGCGGCGCCGAGCATGGTGGCTGAGCGTACGGCCGGCGCGGGGGCGCCGATCATGATCACGTAAAAGGCAGTGACCGGAAAGGCGCCCGCCATAGCCAGGCGCCGGCCGACTCTCGCTGCCCGGAGAAGGAGCACCACCGCGCCGGCGATGATGGCGACGTGCAGTCCGGAGATGGAGAGCATGTGCACAAGCCCCGCGGTGGCGAACCGGTCGCGCATGGCCGGATCGAGCCCGCGGGTGTCGGCGATGAGCAGCGCGCGGACCATGGGAGCGTCGGCACCGAACGCCTCATCTATGCCGCGGCCGGCGCTGGCGCGGAGCGAGACGAGCGCAGACCGGCCGCCCGCGACCTGGAGCTGGGCCTCGCGAATGAGGATCCCGCGCTCGGTGCGTATGGGAAGGCCGGTAGCGATGACCTGCGCGCCGGCGGCAACCTCACCGGAATCGACGACGAGGATCACCGACGCGTGGCAGTTCTCCATCGCGGCGCGGGCGGTAGCACCGGGCTCCGCGTCGGTGGTGAGCGTCAGGCGCCAGGCCGGATCCCGCATCGCCTTAGACAGGCAGTTCGCGTCCTCGGCTGCGCGCAGGGCGGACAGCGCCATGGCGGCGGTGAACAGGGCGGCATAGGCGATCCACTGCTGCTTGCCGGAGTACCAGCGGGCCAAAATGAGACATCCAACGAGCGCACTCCCCCCCAAAACAGCGCCGCCGAACCCTGCGAGGAGTCCGGCGGCGAAGAAAAGGAGCGCGAACGCGACTGGCGGCATCAGGCGTCAGGTACCGCCGCCCTCCCGCCTGCCCATGCCATCCTGCTGCCGGTGGGGATTGGTGCCGACGCGGCGCATCCCTTCCATCAGGGTGACGGCGATGTTGGCGCGGGCGTCGCCGCGTTGCAGGTCGAGATTGGCAAGCGCGACCCCCAGATCGCCTCCGCTGGAATAGCGCGGGCGCATCTTGTTGAGCGCGTACGCCAGCACGTCCTCGCGGCACCTGTCGCACCCGCAGAATTCGGGGTTGCGAGCACGAAGATCGATGTAGGCGTTGGTCAGCGCGTTCTCCAGCAGATTCTTCATCCGGCCATCGGGAGAGGGTGTCGCTCAGGCACGACCGTTCCGGTGAAGGTGGATCCGGTCGTGCCGGTCAGCTCCACCGTGAGATAGCGTCCGATAAGCTCTTCCCCGCCGGGAATGAGCACGGTGCGGTGATCCCTTGTCCGTCCCTGCAGCAAAGTGCCGCGGCGTGAGATCTTTTCGACGAGGATCTCGGCGCGACGGCCCAGCATGGACATGTTTCGTGCACGGGCAAGATCCCGCACCACGTCGAGAAGACGCGCCAAGCGGTCACTCGCCACAGAATCCGGCACCTCGAGCTCGGGGGGGAGGCGGGTGGCGGGGGTGCCTTCACGGGGGGAGAACTTGAAGGTGAAGGCGTCGTCGAACCCGATTTCTCGTACGGCGGAGAGGGTCTCGTCGAAGTCCTCGTCAGTCTCGCCGGGGAATCCGACGATGATGTCAGTGGTGAGGGACAGATTGGGGATGGCGGCGCGGAGCCGAGCCGCGCACTCGAAGTAGCCCTCGCGGGTGTAGCGGCGGAGCATGCGCTTCAAGGTCCGGGAGGACCCGGACTGCATGGGCAGGTGGACGTGCTCGCAGACCTCCGGCGTCCCGGCCATGGCAGCGATCACGCGCTCCGAGAAGTCGTTGGGGTGCGGGCTGGTGAACCTGACGCGGCGGATGCCTGGCACGGCGCCGACGGCGCGCAGGAGGTCGGCGAAGTCGTGTTCTCCATCGGTATAACTGTTGACGGTTTGACCTAGCAGGGTTACCTCGGAAATGCCTGACGCGACGACCGCCTCGGTCTCGCGGACGACATCGGGGAGTTTACGGCTGCGTTCGGGCCCACGCGTCATCGGAACAATGCAATAGGTGCATTTATAGTCGCAGCCGCGCTGGACGGGGATCCAGGCCTTGACGCCGTCGAAACGTCGGGCGCGGAAGTCCTCGTAATGCTCCTCGAGGTCGAAGTCGACCGCGGTGGCTTTGTGGCCTTGCTGCGCTTGTGCGATGAGGTTCGG
>CAZPCC010000265.1:0-5818 GCA_964584905.1 uncultured Gemmatimonadaceae bacterium
TGACCCCTAACCCCTAACCCCTAACCCCTACCCCCTAGAATTCGACTTCCAGCCCCCGCGTCTTGAGCGCTGCGACCAATCCGGTCTTGTCTATCGCCTTCATGTAGGCCTCTTTCGGGTCTACCTGCTTGGCGTCGACCAGCTCCAGCAGCGCGTCATTGAGGGTCACCATGCCCAACCGCCGCGAAGTCTGAAGGATCGAGGGGATCTGGAACGTCTTGCCCTCTCGAATGAGGTTCGAAATCGCCGGCGTCGAGAGGAGGATCTCACGGGCCGCAACGCGGCCGCCGCCGATCTTCTTGCATAACACCTGAGATATCACGCCCTTGAGCGACTCGGACAGCATTGCCCGGATCTGTTCCTGTCGGTCGGCGGTGAACTGATCGATCAGACGGTCGATCGTGCTGGCCGCGGTCGTGGTGTGCAAGGTGCCGAACACCAGGTGGCCCGTCTCCGCGGTCTCGATCGCGATCGAGACTGTCTCGAGATCCCGCAATTCGCCGACCAGGATAATGTCGGGATCCTCACGCAACGCGGCCCGGAGTGCGTGCTTGAAAGACTTCGTGTGCATGCCGACCTGGCGCTGCGTTATGATGCACGACTTGTTCTCGTGGACGAACTCGATCGGATCTTCGATCGTAATGACGTGATCCTGGCGGGTGCGGTTGACCAGATCCACCAGCGCACACAGCGTCGTGGATTTTCCGGATCCGGTGGGCCCGGTGACCAGCACCAGGCCCTTGGTCAGATAGCACAGCTTGCGCACTTCCTCGCTCACGCCCATCTGGTCGACGGTGACCACCGCGGCCGGAATCACACGGAAAACCGCCGCCGCACCCTTGCGATCGCGTAAGGCATTCGCGCGGTAGCGCGCAAGACCGCTGATCTCGTACGCGAAATCCGTATCGGCGCACTCGGCGTACTCCTCGCGGTTCTGCTCGGGCATGATCGAAACGATCATCGATTCGAGCTGCTCAGTGGCGAGCGCCTGCTGTCCTTCCATGCGTCGCATCTCGCCATCGTGGCGCAGCAGCGGAGGCTCGCCAACCCGCAGGTGCAGGTCGGAGCCACCCTGTTCGACGAGAGCCCGGAGGAGCGAATCCATCTCCGCGCGCGCGTGTGGAGTACGGTCCGCCGATACCAGCGCGACCTGTCGCGGGGCTGCCGAGGGTGTTACCACGGGGGCTCTCGATCCGGCGGGAGTCGGAACAGGACCAGGTGCCGCCACCGGTGCCTTGGCGGACCCGCCCGCAGACGTGGACACTGCCACGGATCCAGGCGTTTGCGCCGGCGAGGCGTGGGAGGAGGATCCATTCGTTGCCTGGGTGCCGACTGCGGCGATTCGAACGCGGAGGGTTCCCCCCGCCTCGCGCGCCTCGGCACGGTACGCTCCCTCCCCTGCCGAGTAGCCGAATTCGACGCTCTCGCCGCGCGCAAGCTGCTGCTCGGCGTCGGCCGGGGCGATCTCCTTGAGCAACGCCAGGAGCTGCGTGCGAGTGAACGGCTGCTTGGTAATGCTTCGCCGCTGGCCATCCTGCTCCAACGTTGCGACTTCACCGGTCGTCAGCCGCAGCGCATCTGCGCGGCTGCTGGTGAGAACCGCGAGGAATGGGTCGAGAGCTGACATGTTTAGTCGAGCGGGCGAACGCAGGCGATGGCCTGGCGATTGATCAGAGTGGTCGTGCCGCCGCCGTGCAGCGCCACGAACCGATCGGTTCCAAAATTGAGAAAGTCGAGCACGCGTGGCCGTTCGTGCGGCATCTCGATCCGCACCGAGCCGCTGCGCCGGGTGCCATCCTGCAGCGTCAACTCGATTTCGGCGGCAACCGCGGTGGCGTAGAGTTCTTCGTTCATCGGCGGAGCATCGTTGGGCATGGCTTCGAGCACGTGCTCCTTGGCAATGAGCAACGTCTGACCACCGCGAGTGACGAGCGGGAAGAACGGATCCGCATCGTTCAGCACATCTGCCACCTTTTCTGGCCATCCGTTTTGGCCGGTCGCCTGAGCAAAGACGACGCCATGCATCACACTACCGCCGCGCAGCCGCAGTGCCACGGCCAGTTGCGTCTTCTCAATGCGGTAGATGTCGGAGGGAACCATGAAGGTGAGTATCGGACGGAGTGGGCAAGGACATGAGCGGAAAGGGACGAGGGACGAGGGGTCAGGGGTCAGGGGCGGTACGCGTCGTCAGTAATGCCAGGAGGGCGCCAACCGGCGCCCCCTTGGCGTACCACCCCTAGCCCCTAATCCCCAACCCCTGGCCCCTGGCCTCTGGATTTACGCATGCAGATGCATCTCCCTCTCATACATCTCCTGCTTCTCGAGCTGGATGGTCACGTGATTGATGCCGAACAGCCGCATGGCGTCCAGTGCGTGCTCCAGCACGTGCTGCTGGCGTTCGGGCTCGCGCACTATCGCGTGAGCGCTCATGGCGATGTGGTTTGACGTCACCGTCCAGACATGCAGGTCGTGCACCGACTCGATTCCGGGAATCGCCTCCAGTTGCGCGCGTACGGCGCTGAGGGAGATATGGGCGGGAGTGGACTCGAGCAGCACGTCGACCGACTCCCGGACGAGCCGCCAGGCGGCACGGACGATGAGCAGCGTGACGAACACCGAGGCTACGGGATCGGCGGTGAGCCAGCCCGTGTAGCGGATCACGAGCGCTGCAGCGACCGTTCCGACCGAGCCGAGCAGGTCGCTCAGCACGTGAAGATAGGCACCGCGAATGTTCATGCTGCCGCCCTGCGATGGATGCAGTGTCCACGCGGCAGCCACGTTCACGAGCAGTCCGAGCACGGCAACGATGAGCATCAATCCGGTGGACACCGGCTCCGGATCGCGTATGCGCAGCACCGCTTCGAACATGATCCACGCCGAGAGCAGGAGCAGCGCGGCACCGTTGATGAAGGCGGCAAGAATCTCCCACCGGAGGTAGCCATAAGTGCGCTTGTCGGTCTCGGGACGCCGGCTGAACCAGGCTACGAAGAGCGATAGCGCCAGAGCAGCGACGTCGGTGAGCATGTGGCCGGCGTCGGCGAGCAGCGCCAGCGAATTGGACAGCACTCCACCCGCCACCTCGGCGAGGAAGAATACGCTCGTGAGCACGAGCGCGATCCGGAGCCGCCGTACGGCGTTTGAATCGTCGGATGAGTGGGAATGCGAATGGCCGTGCGCATCACCGCTCGCGTGCATGTGCACGGCGCCTCGTCAGGCGATGGTGCCGGCGGTGATCTCCGCCAGCCGGGCACACTCGAGAATCGCCGCGATCATGCTCGAGGCGTCGGCGATCCCCTGACCCGCAATGTCCATCGCCGTGCCGTGATCAGGCGAAGTGCGCGGAAAGGGCAGCCCGAGCGTGACGTTCACCGCGTTGCCGAACGACGCCACCTTGATCGCCGTCATGCCCACGTCGTGATACGGTGCGATGACGGCGTCGAACGCGCCGCGCATCGCCTTGACGAATACCGTATCCGCCGGAAGCGGCCCGATGAGTTGCGCCGCGCGAGCGGCGGGCGCAAGCAATTCGGCATCCTCGGTGCCGAACCGGCCGCCGTCCCCGGCGTGCGGATTGAGCGCGCATAACGCGATGCGAGGTTCGGCAATGCCATACCACTCGCGCAGGGCATCCCGCGTCAGGCGCGCAATCTCGAGGATGGTACCGCGAGTCAGAACGGCCGGAACGAGCCGCAGGGGGATATGCGTCGTCGCGAGCACCACGCGCAGCGTCGGCGACGTGAGCATCATCGCCGTGCGGGAGCCGGTGAGCTCGGCCAGCATCTCGGTATGACCCGGATAGTCGTATCCACCGGCGAGAAGTGCCGCCTTGTCGATGGGCGCGGTGACGATCCCCTGCACTGCACCGCTCATCGCCAGCTCGATCGCGCGTTCGATCGCGGCCCCGGCGAGCTCGCCGGCCAGCGCCGGGCCGCCGTCCATCCGCCAGTCGCCAACCGCCTCCTGCACGGCCATGCGTGTGCCCCTCGGCCCGACGACCACATAGGAGGCGGCGGCCCGGACACGAGCGTCACTGAGCGCCTTGCCGACGACCTCCGGACCCACCCCGCGCGGATCGCCGAGGGTTATCGCCAACCGCGGAGGAGCGACGCTCATGCCGCCGGCTCGTCACGCACGACCCTGACAAGCTCCCGGGCCTGCTGGCGGCTTACGTTCCTGCCAATTTCGCCTAGCACCTCTACCTCGAGCGTGCGCTGAGCGAAGTCGATGCGTACCAGATCTCCCGCGTTCACTTCGGCCGACGCCTTTACCGACCTGCCGTTGACGAACACCGCGCCGACATCGCACGCCTCTTTCGCTTCACTCCGGCTCTTCACCAGGAGGAGTCGCTTGAGCGCGAGGTCCACGCGCACGGCTCTAGATCAGAACGCGGACGTACATCTCGTCCCGGAGATTGCGGATGAGCCGGAGCACCGCGCGCTCCTGGGAGAGCTGGCCGCGGATCAACACCTTCATGTCCTGCAGCGTAGCCTCGTGCGCTTCCACGACGCTCGTCAGTTGCGCCACAACGAACTTGGGTGACTCACGAAGGGGATCAGCCAGTTCGAACACCTCGGTGACGTCGCCGGCGACTTTGCCCTCGAATGCCTGACGATAAGAGGGAGGCAGCGAGTCGAACAGAAACTCGGGAACCGACCGATCCTCGCCGGGATCGTGGTAGAGCGCCGTCAGGGTGTCGACTCCGGCGCCCGCACGCCAGGCAAGCGCGACGGAATCGGCGCGCACCCGCGCGCGCTGCACATCGGAAGAGTCGATCTCCGGCCGCAGAAGAATGTGCCGCACCTTGTACTCGCCTGCCTGAACCCTGTCCACTCGCAGAATGTGGAAACCATAGGTGGTCTCGAACACGGGGCTCGGCTGCCCCACCCTCACGGCCAGCATCATCGCTTCGAACTCGGGGACGAAGTCGCTGCGACGGCGCCATCCAAGGTCGCCGCCCTGATCCTTCGTTCCCGGATCTTCGGTTTCGCGCCGCGCGACAGATTCAAAATCCCCGTCCCGCCGAATCTCAACCAGCAGCGATTCCGCCTTGGCCCGAGTCGCCGCACGAGCCTCGTCGCTTGCTCGCGGCGTAATGATGATCTGGCGAAAGCTCACCGTCGACGGAATCCTCGGGAACTGATTCCTGTTCTCCGTGAAATACGCGGCCACTTCCTCGTCCGTTACCGGGACGGGCGCGAGCCTGCCGTCCTCCTGAAGCCTCGACATGAGCCGCTGCTGCAACGCCGAGCGACGCTCCTGCTCCAGCAGGCGGAGCCGGAACTCGTCAGGCGTACCGAAACCGACGCGGCGGAGCTCGTCGCGAAACGCCGCCTCGTTAGAGAAGTTCCCCTTCACGGCCGCCAGTCGACGGTCCACTACGCCCGCCAGCTCATCGTCGGTGACCTCGATCGCGAGGTTCTTGGCCAGTTGCACCATCAGGGCGTCGTTGATCATGCGATCCAGCAGCTGACGCCTGAGCTCCGCTATGGCCGCGGAGTCGTTGGGAAGACTCTGACCTCGCGAGGCCAGCTCCTGCGCGTATTGCGCGATCCGCTCCTCGACTTCGGTAAGCAGAACAATCTCGTCGCCGGCAATGGCAGCAATTCGCTCGACGGGGATGGCGGACGGCCCATCCTGAGCGACCGCGACGTTCGAAGCCGCGAGAAACAACGCGGCAAGTATCACATTCTTCATCATGACACAAGATACACGGGTGGGGCGGCGGAGTTCGACGGCGAAAGCGACCTGTGAGTTGCGAGTTGCGAAGTGCGAAGTGCGAAGTGCGGAGTAGAAAGTGCGAAGTGCGAGAATTGCCAGG
>CAZPCC010000266.1:0-11280 GCA_964584905.1 uncultured Gemmatimonadaceae bacterium
TGCATAACGCTGTGCGCCACCGGCAGCGGACGAAGTTGATGAGTGCGCAGGAACTCGCGCATGACGGGCAGCCCGAGGAAGACGTCGGTGAGCGCGTCGTTGTAGCCCCCTCCGGCCGGCGTTTCGGCATTGTACTCTGTGAACTTCACGCCAGCCCCATCATCCACGAAAAATGCGTCCAGCCTGGACGTAGGTGTCGGGCTTCGAAAGCCGGGATCGATCGTGACGAGCCGCTCTTCCCAGTCGAGCAGCCCGAACTGCCGGCGAAAGGCGGGATCGGCTATCGCCTTTCGGTGCGCGCGATCGAATGCGTGCAGCAGAATGGCGGCGCGATGCTGAAGCCAGCGATACTGCGCGGGATCGAAAAAGCGTGGGCGGAGGACGCTGCACAGAGGGCGGTCGCCAAAGAACAGTCCGCGCGAGCGCTGCTGGGAGTCCAGCTGCGCGAACGTCTCACTGGCCACCGAATCGGTGAGCAGATCGTGATAGGTCGCAATGGCGTCGCGCACGAAGCTACTTGCGCGACGAGGTAAACAGCCCGTCCCAGCGAAGCGCCGCAGCCTGTCGCGGCGGCTCCTTGGCTCGCTGGATGGCAACATCGGCGAGGTGCTCGACCGCCCAGTCGAAGTACTCGGGCGTAAGGGAGTTCACATCCATGTCCGGCGCCGGATTCATGAAATCGATGGCGTACGGCACGCCATCGCGCACCGCGAACTCCACGCTGTTCATGTCGTAGCCGAACGCACGGCATATCGCCACCGAATCGCGCACCACCCGTTGCCCCAGCTCCGGCGACATGTGGGCGTGCTCCACCAGATAGCGCCGCTCGCCGGGATCATACTTCATCGGCATGACGTGCTCCTGGCCCAGCACCAGGCAGCGCACGTAGTGCTCCCACTCGATGAACTCCTGCAGAACCATCGTAAGGAGCCCGGAGCTGTTGTAATGATGGATTACTTCGTCGAGTGACCGACAGACGAACACGTCGCGCCATCCGCCCCCGTGGGCGTCCTTCAGCACGCACGGAAGCCCGATGTAGTCCACGATCGACGGCCAGTCCAGCGGATACTTCAGGTTGCGAAGGCTCTCCTCGTGCTTGATTCCCGGTATGTACTCGCGATTGGGGAGCACCGCCGTTTTGGGGTGCGCTACCCCCAGCCTGGTCGCCACACTGGCGCCAAGGAACTTGTCGTCGGCGCTCCACATGAATGGATTGTTGATCACGGTGGCACCCTGAACCACCGCGCTCTTCAGATAGGTGCGATAGTAGGGTACTTCGTGCGATATGCGATCGATGATCACCGCGTAGGGACAGGGCTCATCCATCCGCGTCTCGCCAATGCGGACGTAGTCCGCAACTACCCCGGCTTTGCGGCGCGCAATCGCATCGATCAACGCGGGCGGCATCGACCATTCGCGCCCCACCATCAACCCGACCATTTTGGTCATCTCGCTCTCCGTCGACTATCGCGATGCGCGTCAGGCACTAGTCGTGTCCACCGATGTACGCGCGAATCATCTGCCGCCAGTACGGCCAGTCGTGCGCCCAGCCATCCCACAACCGGAGCGCGTTCCCGATCCCCTTCTCCCAGAGGCGCCGCGACATCTCGACGCTGTTGGCTACCGACGGGTCGTCGCGGCCGGTCGCCAGAATGATGTCCATTCGCCGCATTGCCGCCAGGCGCGAATCGTCCGTTTCGTGCTTGATGAACTCGAACGGATTCGCGAAGTACACATCGTCGTTGCTGAAGCCATCGGTGAAACGCCGCACATCGTAAAGCCCGCTCATGCCAATGATCCGCCCCACCGATTCCGGATGACGCAACCCGAACGCCATGGCATGATAGGCGCCGAAGCTGGCGCCGGTCGCGATGAGCATCGGGTTCTGATTACGTGATGACGTGAACGGCAGAAGTTCGTTCATCAGATACTGGTCGTACTGCGCGTGCCGGCGCGCGCGAACCGCGGGCGGCACCCCTTCGTTGTACCAGCTCTCGCCGTCAACGCTATCCACGCAGAACAGCTGCACCCATCCGCGCTCCAGATGTTCGTGCAGCGCTTCGATCATTCTGAAGTCTTCCCATTCGTAGAACCGCCCGTTCGAGCTGGGAAAGACGAGCACTCTCGCTCCGGAGTGCCCGAAAATCAGGAACTCCATCGCGCGCCCCAGTGCCGGACTCGACCAACCGCCGTATTCACGCTGCACCGCCGTCATCCGATTTCCGCTGTGCGTTGCGCGCTAGTTTGCCGCGCTTCCGCGTAACTGTCCAGCGACGATGAGCGGACAGCACCCTCCAGCGCTCGACGGAATGACGGATCGACGTCGTACGCCTCGAGCTCGTTCACACTCACCCAGCCGGCGTCGAGCCCCCCCGGTGGTAGCCGCGGTGCCGCGTCGGCAGACGCGATGAACGCGAAGCGCAGATCATGATGCTCGTGCGCCGCCTCGATACCGCGCGCGGGGATCGTGTGCACATCCACGTGGACGAGCGTTCCCGGTGATCCAACCCGCACGCCCGTCTCCTCGGCGGTCTCTCTAACTGCGGTGTCGAGCGGGCTGGCATCGCCAGGCTCCGCATGTCCGCCAGGCTGCAGGTACCTGCCAAGCGCGGCATGCCAGACCAGCAGCACCCGCTCACGCGTCATGTCGAGCACTATTGCACTTCCCGTGAGGTGCCCCGGGCGCGTGGTACGGGCAAACGGATCAGCGGCCGATTCGAGCAAGGCGAGCGTCCGCTGTACGGCAAGACGCTCCACCTCGTCGGCCGCTGAATGCGTTCGAAGGAGATGCCTCACGCCATCGATGCGCGAAAGCGGTGACGTGCTCACTCCGGTATCACGGCGGTCGCCTCGATCTCGACGAGGGCCTCGGGCTCGATGAGCGCGGAGACCACGACGACCGACATCGCCGGGTAATGTCGTCCGAGCACGGCGCGATATGCGGCGCCGATTTCGCGGCGCAAGGCAACGTACTGATCACGATCGGTCAGGAACCAGGTGAGCCGCACTATGTGGTTAGGCGTGCCGCCGGCGGCGCGGATTATCTCCGCGATGTTCCTGAGCGCCTGAGCAGTCTGACCGGGAAGATCACGTTCCCGCCACGCGCCGGTGCGCGGCTCCCAGCCGATCTGTCCCGACACACTCACTACCCTGCCTCGCGCGGCGATCGCGTGGGCATACCCCACCCCGCGCGGCCAACCCTCCGGCAGTATTTCGGCATCAGGAGCCCTGGGCGCCGCGTCTTCCCTTGCACTCACGCAATTTCCTCCGATTTTCGGTGCTCGAGTACCGTTCGCGGATCGCGAAGCCGGAACCGCTGCAGCTTTCCAGTTTCGGTGCGCGGCAGCGACCCCACGAACTCGATGCCGCGCGGGTACTTGTACGGCGCGATCTGCGCCTTGACGAACTCCTGTAGCTCCCTGGCCATTGCCTCGCCAGCGCTGTGGCCGGCGCGGAGCACGACGAAGGCCGTCACCCGCTGGCCGCGCTCCTCGTCAGGCACGCCGACCACGCCGCATTCGGCCACCGCCGGGTGCTCGAGCAACGCGCTCTCCACCTCCGGTCCCGGAATCTTGTAGCCGGAGGATACTATCAGATCATCGGTGCGCGCCTGGTACCAGAAGTAACCCTCCTCGTCTCGCCGGTAGGAATCGCCCGGGTAGTTCCATCCATCGCGCACGTAGTCCAACTGCCGGGGTTCGTTGTCCAGGTAGCGGCAACCCGTAGGGCCCCGCACGGCGAGGTTACCTGCCTCCCCCGGTGGCAGTTCGACGCCATGCGCGTCCACGACTCGCGCCGCATAGCCCGGCACCACGCGACCGGTCGAGCCCGCGCGGACCTCGCCGGCTGGAGACCCAATGAAGATGTGCAACAGTTCGGTCGAGCCTATCCCATCCAGAATCTCGATTCCCGTCACCTCACGCCACTGTTCGAAAGTCGCCGCAGGTAGATGCTCCCCGGCCGACACGCAGGCCCGAAGGGAGGAAGTCTCTCCGCTGCCCGACATGCCGGCCATGGCGCGATAGGCGGTTGGTGCCGTGAACGACACGGTGGCACGATGCTCGGCAATGCCCTGCAGCAGCATTGCCGGCGCGCCCTGCTCGAGCAGCAACGACGAGGCGCCGACACGCATTGGGAAGAGCACCAGTCCACCCAGACCGAAGGTGAAAGCTACCGGCGGTGATCCGCAGGTGATGTCGCTCGGCGTCAGGCGCAGCACATGCCTGCCGTAGGTATCGCAGATGGCCAGCAGATCGCGATGAAAGTGGAGCGTTCCCTTGGGCTTGCCGGTAGTGCCGGAGGTGAACGCGATGAGGGCGATGTCCTCGGCCGCGGTAGCCACGGAGGCGAATGTCGACGGCTTGCCGGACATCATCGATTCGAGCCCACCGGCGTCCTCCGACTGGAAGTGAACGATCCGCTCGAGCGACCCGAACTGGTCTCGCGCCCGCTCGCAGTCGTCGGCCACCCTGGTGTCGCATAACGCCAACGCGACGGCAGCCGACTCGGCGATCGCGCCTATCTCGCGTGCTCTGAGCTGCGGCATGGTCGCCACACAGATCCCCCCCGCCTTGAGCACCGCGAACCACGAGGCGATCATCATCGGGGTATTCGGGCCCCGCAGCAGCACGCGGTGCCCTGGGCGCAGCTCGAGGTCGTCGACGAGGACATTGGCGATTCGATTCGCGCGCTCCATCAACTCCCTATAGCTCCAGAGCCCCCCTGCGAAGTGAAGCGCGGTACGATCGCCCAATCCTCGCACCACCCACTCGTCAAGCAGCGTATCGGCCACGTTCAGGCGAGCCGGATAGCCGAGCGATTCGACGCCAGGCATCTCCGGCCACAGCGCCCGCGGCGGCAACCGATCGCGCGCGAAGGTGTCGACATGCGCACTCGGAGCGGCTCTCATCGCACACGCTCTCGCGGTACCAGCTGACCCGCGATCACCAGCTTCTGGATTTCCGATGTTCCTTCGTAGATGCGAAGGGCCCGAATCTCCCGGTAGAGCCGCTCCACTATCGCACCGCTCACCACCCCGCGCCCGCCGAAAAGCTGCACCGCATCATCTATCACCCGTTGCGCTGCCTCGGTCGCGTAAAGCTTGGCCATCGCCGCCTCTCGAGTGGCGGCACCGGCGCCGGTATCATGAGCCCACGCCGCGCGATATACCATCAGCGCGCTCGCGTCGATCGCCGTTGCCATGTCGGCGAGCCGGGCCTGCGTGAGCTGATGCGCCGCCAGCGGCTTTCCGAACGCCGACCGCTCTGTCACCCACACGAGCGCCTCATCGAGAGCGCGCCGTGCAAAGCCGAGCGCTGCGGCACCAACGGTGGTCCGAAAGACATCGAGCGTGCCGAATGCCACACGCAACCCGTCGCCGGGCGCGCCGATCAGTGCATCGTCGTCGATCTCGCATGCCTCCAGCCTGATCGTACCGAGCGGGTGAGGAGCGATCATCTCGATCCGCTCCGGTACGGTCAGACCCAGCTGCTCGGCCTCGACGAGAAATGCGCCGAACCGCTGCTCTCCCTCGTCAGGCATGCGGGCAAACACCACGTAGAAGTCGGCGATTCCCGCATTGGAGATCCATGTCTTTTCGCCTTGCAGCACATATCCGCGCCCCTGCCGGTGGGCGGTCGTGCGCATCGCGCGCACATCCGAGCCGGCTTCGGCCTCGGACAGGGCAAAGGCGGCGATCGCCTCACCCCGCCGAACGGCAGGCAACACACGCCCCCGCTGCGCGGCGCTGCCAAACAGCGCTACCGGCGCCGTTCCCAGGCCCTGCATGGCGAACGCGAAGTCGGCCAGGCCGCCATGCCGCGCCAACGTCTCCCGCGCCACGCAAAGGGCGCGCACGTCGTATCGATCCGGTTCGGCCTCCCCGTCGCGCGCGACGAGCGAAAGCCAGCCCCCCTCGGCCAGTCGCCTGACGATTGCGCGGCAGGACCCATCCAGGTCAGCCGACCGCTCCCAGACCGATTCGATTCGCGACCCCGCCCACGCGTCGAGCTCCAGGGCAAGGCGGCGGTGCCGGTCCTCCAGAAACGGCCAGTCGAGAAAAGTCTTGTCGGACACTAGTTGCCCTCGAACTCCGGACGCTCGCGCGCGATGAATGCGCGATAGGCACGCGCGAAGTCTTCGGTCTGCATGCAGATTGCCTGGGTCTGCGCCTCGGCTTCGAGCGCTTCGTCGATTCCCATCGACCATTCCTGATGCAGCGCGGCCTTCGTCATCCCGTGGGCGAACGTCGGCCCGCTCGCCAGCTCTCGAGCCAGCGAGCGCGCGGCATCCTGCAGCGACTCCGGCTCGACTACCCGGCTGTAGAAACCCCAGCGTTCGGCCTCGTCGGCAGCCATGAACCGCCCGGTATACAAGAGCTCCGCCGCGCGGCCGTGGCCAATAATGCGTGGCAGCATTGCGCACGCCCCCATGTCCGCGCCTGACAAGCCGACGCGCACGAAGAGAAAGGCCACACGGCTGCGCGGCGTGCCGATGCGCAGGTCGCTCGCCATGGCCAGAATTGCGCCGGCGCCGGCGCACACGCCGTCGATCGCGGCGATGATCGGCTGGGGACATGCGCGCATCGACCGTACAAGATCACCCGTCATGCGGGTGAACGCGAGCAGTTCGTCCATGCGCCGGGCATCACGGTGCTCGACCAGCGGCCCGATGATTTCGTGGACATCCCCGCCCGAGCAGAAATTCTCTCCGGCCCCGGTCATGACCACCACGCTCACATCGCGCGCGCGCGCCAGCATATCGAACGTCGAGCGCAACTCGCGGTAGGATTCGAAGGTGAGCGGATTCTTGCGCTCCGGCCTGTCGAGCATGATGGTGGCCACACCATCGTCGACCCGCCAGCCGAAGTGGCGCGGCGTCAGCGCCGAACCGGTCGGTATGGTCATTCGGTTGCTCCAGGCTTCGGCGCGCGCTCGACGGCGCTCTTCATCGAACCGATCAGGTCATAGAGCAGTTCCTTCTCCTGAGCGGAAAGGCCATCGAACAGCTCGGCAAGCCATGCATGGTGCTCGGGGATCATCGCCGCGAGCGCGCTCTCTCCCTCCGGCGTCAGGCAGACGATCTGTGCACGGCGATCCTCCTGCGACGTGCGCCGCGAAATCATTCCCTCCCCTTCGAGGCGCGAGACCAGCCCGGTGACGTTGCCGTTGCTCACCATCAGGCGCCGCGACAGCTCGCTCATCGTAAGGCCGTCGGACCCCGAGTCACGGGCCTGCGCGAGCTGCGCGAGCAGGTCGAACCGTGCGAGCGTAGTTCCAAAGCGCATCCTGAGCGCTCCCGCCAGCCGGCGCTCGATCAGGACGGTGCACGAAAGCAGCCGGAGCCAGAGCCGCACCGGGGGAACCGGATCGGCGGCCGGGGTGGTGGGGCGATACAGGTAATCGTCAGGCATGGCACGGTCCGCGACGTGGGACATTACATGACCTCTCCGCCGGCCACGGCAATCGCCTGGCCCGTAATCGCCGTCGCGTCCGGCGAACAGAGCCAGGCGACCGCGTTGGCCACTTCGGCCGGCCGCACGAATGCCCGGCGTGGTGAGTTGCGCAGCAGCATCTCGGTCGCCTCCTCTTCGGTTTTGTCGAGATTGTGCATCAGCGCATCCAGGCCTTGCCGCACCATGGATGTGTTCTCCGTATATCCCGGGCAGACGGCATTCACCGTAACACCCTGCTTCGCCGTCTCGTGCGCCAGTGCGCGCGTGAGCCCGACTACGCCGTGCTTGGAGGCGCAATAGGCGGTGAGTTTCGAGTATCCGCGCAGCCCGGCTGTCGAGGCAATGTTGATGATACGCCCGGCTCCCGCGACGAGCATTGCCGGGAGCACCGCGCGCGCGCAGAGATACGGACCGGTGAGATTTACCGCCAGCATTTGGTCCCACATGAGTCGGTCACCTTCCACGAGCGACCTGGCGCCGGCCTGGCCGGCGTTGTTCACGAGTACGTACGCATCGCCCAATGCGTCGGCCGACCGGGCGAAAGCCGTATCTATGCTCGCCTCGTCACTCACATCGCAAACAACGGGCAGTACGCGCACGCGATATTCCGCGGAGATCTCCGCTGCGCATCGATCGAGTGTGGCGATATCGCGGCCCATGATCGTGACCGATGCGCCTAACCGTGCGAGTTCGGCCGCGATCGCCGCCCCGATCCCGCGGCCTCCGCCAGTCACTATCGCGTGTTTATGTGTGAGGTAGGGCATCGAGGGTCGGGGTCGGGGGTCGGGGGTCGGGGGTCGGGGGTCGGGGGTCGAAAGGAAGTCAGGTCGTCTCAATTGAGCTATGTGTCAGTTCCTTCCCCGCTCTATTCCCCGAAGCAGCTGATCCCGGCCTGAACGATACTGATTCGGCCACTCCATGTCGGCATAGCCGAGTGTGGCGGCGGCGCGAAGAGTCCAGTTCGGGTCGTGCAGGTGCGGGCGGCCGAGGGCCACGAGATCGGCGCGGCCGGCAGCTATGATGGCGTTGACCTGGTCTGCCTCCGTCACGTTGCCTACGGCGATCGTCGGAATGCCCGCATCGTTGCGGATCCGGTCGCTCAGCGGCGTCTGAAACATGCGACCATACACAGGACGCGCTTGCGGCGAAGTCTGACCGGCCGAAACGTGGATGATGTCGGCGCCTGCATCAAAAAAAGCGCGCGCAATCCCTACTGCTTCGGCACCGTCTACGCCGCCTTCCACCCAATCGGTGGCCGAAATGCGAACCGACATCGGCCGCTCGGCTGGCCACGTCGCCCGCATTGCGCGGAACACTTCCACCGGATAGCGAAGACGATTGGGCAGCACGCCTCCGTATTCGTCAGTTCGACGATTGCTGAGGGGCGTGAGAAAGCTCGACAACAGGTATCCATGAGCGCAGTGCAGCTCCAGCATGTCGAATCCGCAGTCGATGGCCATGTTGGTCGCCCGGACGAACTCCTCGCGCACCAGATCCATGGATTCACGATCCATGGCGCGCGGCATTGGCGAGTTATCCGTCCATGGCTCGGCGGATGGACCAATGACTTCCCACCCTCCAGTCTCCAGCGGCTCATCCATTCCTTCCCACATGAGTTTCGTCGCCCCCTTTCGCCCTGAGTGGCCGAGCTGCAGGCAGATCTTCGCGGGGGTCCAGCGGTGGACGAACTCGGTGACGCGCTTCCATGCCTCGGCATGCTTCGGTTCGTACAGCCCGGTGCAACCAAGGGAAATCCGTCCTTCAGCCGACACGCACGTCATCTCGGTCATCACCAGCCCGGCCCCACCTAACGCGCGGCCACCCAGGTGAACCAGGTGGAAGTCGTTTGGCGTGCCGTCTCTGGCGGAGTACATGTCCATCGGGGAGACGACCACACGGTTGCGCAGCCGCATGCCTCGCAGGGTCAGCGGCGTGAACATGGGCGGCACCGGCTGTGGCGTGCCGGGCGCCGCACCGGCTACCCATCGCTCCACCCGATCGACAAAGGTGGCATCGCGCAGGCGAAGGTTCTCGTGCCCTACCCGCTGGCTGCGGGTGAGCAGACTGTACGCGAACTGCACCGGCTCGAGTTTGAGGTATCGGCGCACGTTCTCGAACCATTCCATGGAGTTGCGCGCGGCATTCTGCAGCCGAAGTGCCTCGAGCTGCCGCTCGGCCTGGTATTGTCCCAGAGCTTCTTCGAGCGGACCGCCGCCCGAGAGCTCGCGCGCCAGCACGATCGCGTCCTCCATGGCCAGCTTGGTGCCCGATCCCACGGAGAAATGCGCCGTATGCGCAGCATCGCCCATCAGCACCACGTTGCCGTGTGCCCACCGCTCGGCCGAAACGCGCGTGAAGCTCGTCCACGGGGCGGCTGCGCGGTGGCTGCCATTGTAGAGCAGGCGATGTCCACAGAGCCAGGGACCGAACATCGCTTCGCACTCCGTGATCGTCTCCGCGGCATCCATCTGATCGAATCCGGCGGCGCCCCACGACTCAGCGTCACATTCCACGATGAACGTCGAGCGATCCCGGTCGAAGCGATAGCAATGCGCCTGATAAACGCCGTGCTCCGTCTCCCTGAACAGGAAGGTGAAGGCTTCGAACGGGACACTCGTGCCCAGCCAGATGTATCTGGCGGGACGTACATCGAGCGTTGGCTGGAACTCGGTGGCAAAGTGCTGGCGAATCATGCTGTTGATTCCGTCGGCACCGACGATCACGTCGGCATCACCGAGCCCAATCGCACCCAATGCCTCCGGGGCATTGAGCTCGCAGCCGAACCGGATATGGGCGCCTAGCGACACAGCGCGTCTCTGCAGGAGCTCGAGCAGGGTTTGGCGCGCTATGCCGCTGAAGCCGTGGCCCCGCGAGGTTATGATCGTGCCGTGGACGTGAACATCGATGTCGTCCCAGTGGGCGAATCGACGGGTTATCTCCTGGTGGGTTTCCCGATCGGCGGCGCGAAAGTTCTCCAGCGTGGCGTCGGAGAACACGACTCCCCAGCCGAACGTGTCGTCAGGCGCGTTTCGCTCGAGAACCGTGACCTCCGAGCCCGGATCCGCCTTCTTCAGCAGAATCGCGAGATACAACCCGGCAGGTCCACCACCGACGACGACCACCTTCACCGGATCCCCTCCTCGATACACATGAATCGGTCATATTCCGGGATAGTTTATGCGTAAAACAAGCTCGGGCAAGGCGTAGAGCTGGCACGGGCATCTCTCGCATGCGCGGATTCGCTTCCCCACCCTCCCGGCGGCACGTCCTTTCCCGTGTCGCGAGAATGGCGGCTGCTTGGGGCTGGCGGTCGCCCGGCCGGCCATTCTGGCCAGGGGCGCGCGTTTCCAGGAACTTTCGCTTATTGTGCTACGCGCGATCGAAGCTTCGCACACATAACGACTCCGGAGCACACCCGAGATGAATCCCCTGCCCTCGCGACCCGCCACCGTGCGTTGTCCAATGTGCTCCACGCTCAACCGCGTGGACCTGTCGCGGATAGATCAACGACCCAAGTGTGCCAGGTGCGGCAAACCGATTCTTCTCGATCGACCGATCTCGATCATGGAGGCCGATCTGGATCGGATCGTTGCCGAAAGCGGAGTGCCGGTGGTGGTGGACTTCTACGCCGACTGGTGTGGCCCATGCAAGGCGATGGCCCCGCTGTTCGATGCGCTGGCGCGGGAACGGCAAGGGGAGGTGCTCGTCACCAAGCTCGATACCGATCGCAACCCGGAGGCGACGCGGCGGTTCAACGTGCGGGGCATTCCGACCACGATCATCTTCAGAGACGGACGCGAGGTAGCCCGCGAGACCGGCGCCATTCC
>CAZPCC010000267.1:0-1596 GCA_964584905.1 uncultured Gemmatimonadaceae bacterium
TGCCCTGCGTGATGGTCCACGGCCGCTACGACATCGTCTGCCCGGTGGAGGTGGCGTGGCTTCTGCATCGGGCCTGGCCCGAGGCCGAGTTGCATATCGTTCCCGACGCCGGCCACATCGCCTACGAGCCGGGAATCGCCCAGGAGCTGGTGCGGGCGACGGACCGGCTGAGAGGCCGCTGAGCAATAACCGACCGCAGTGTTGCATTCATGCAACTCCCGAGCCAGAAGAGTTCTTTGAAAGGCAATTCACCGTATTCCGATGCTCACAATCCTGTTGCTTTATTTCGCGGGCCGGTAGTATCTTTGACATAACGCCTCCATACCCGGGAGGCTCCGGCTCGACCGCAGAGCGGCGCGAGTCTGATGACCAGAACTCGATAACAGTGGAAGTCACGGGAGAATCGCCATGGTATTTGTCAGCTTCAAACGCGGCATGGTCAGCGCCGCATTCTCGGGATTGGCGCTCGCGCTGCTGAGTAGCCCGCCGGCGCTCGCCCAGGACGACGAGGATCGGGCCGAGCTCGGCAAGGTCGAGGTCACGGGATCGCGCATCCGCCAGGTGCAGATCGAGGGTGCGCAGCCCATCCTGACCATTACGCGTCAGGATATCGAGGAGAGCGGGCTCACCTCCGTCGGCGATCTCGTGCAGCGTCTGTCGATCGCGGGCTCCGCGATCAACACGCGTTTCAATTCGAGCGGCAACTTCGGCTTTCCGCCGACCGGCGGAGGCGTCGGAGCCGGCGCGACCGAGGTGGACCTCCGGCATCTCGGCTCCAACCGCACGCTGGTGCTGGTGGACGGCGTGCGCTGGGTCAACGGCTCCTCGGCGAGCGGCGTCAGCTCGGCGACCGACCTCAATACCATTCCGCTCAGCATCATCGAGCGCATCGAAGTGCTGAAGGACGGCGCCTCGTCGATTTACGGATCGGATGCAATTGCGGGTGTGGTCAACATCATCACGCGCAAGGATTTCGACGGACTCGGTATCAATGCCTATGCGGGCGCATGGGACGAAGGTGACGGCAACACCCAGTCCGTCGACGTATCGCTCGGCTCGACGAGCGATCGCACGAGCGTCTTCCTGAATGCAAGCTATACCAATCAGGACCGCGTCGGCGCGGGACGCCGAGACCAGTCGAGCTTTCCGGTGCCTGGCACCGGCGTGACGCGGGGTAGCTCCGGCACGCCGCAGGGCCGCTTCATTTTCACGGATCCGAACACGGGGCAGACAGTCAACCTGACCACCAATGACGGCGTCGGCGGCATTCCCGTATACGATCCGGCGAATCCCGGCGGCGGCAACGATGATTTCCATGGGTTTACGGATGACGACCGCTTCAATTTCTCACCGTTCAATCTTTTGGTAACGCCCTCCCAGCGTGCCAGCGTCTACGGTCAGGCCACCTATGCACTGGCTGATCGCGTGGACTTCGTGGTCAAGGGTCTCTACAACAATCGCCGCTCCATTAACCAGGCGGCACCAGAACCGATTTTTCTTGGACCTGGAGCAGGCATCGGCGGCTTTGCGGACACGGTATCGATTGACGCGACGAACCCCTTCAATCCGTTCGGATTCACGCTCGACGCCAGCGAC
>CAZPCC010000268.1:0-3896 GCA_964584905.1 uncultured Gemmatimonadaceae bacterium
ATGCGGCGATCCCCAAGGACTGGACGGTGGTCAGCGGCGGCGCGCACTTCGCGGGCATTCTGGCTACGCACATGCATGGCCGCCGCGCGGAGAACGTGCACATCGTCAACGAGTTCGGCGCGATCGGCTCGGCGTTTCCGATCGCGATCGGCATGGCCGCCGCGCGCGGCGACGGAAAGCTTTTGCTCGTCGAGGGCGACGGCAGCCTCATGATGCACATCCAGGAGCTCGAAACGATCCGCCGCCAGGGCATCCGGATGCTGATCTGCACGGTGAACGACGGCGGCTACGGCGCCGAGGTCCACAAGTTCCGGGCGCAGGGTTACGACCCGGCGGAGTCCATACATGGCCGCGGCGACATCGCGGCCATCGCGCGCGGCTTCGGCCTGCGCGGCGAGAAGATCAACACGCTCGAGCGCTTCAGGCGTCTTTTCGCCGCTCACGAGAAAGCCGGCCAGGCGGAGCTGTGGGACCTGCACGTGGACGACAAGATTCCGTCGATGCCGTACCGGCGCATTCACTTCGGAGAGGTGTGAGCGCATGAAGCTCCTGAAATCGTTCCTGAGCACGACGCCGTTCTCACCCGGCCGCAGGCCTTTTTTCAAGTATCGCGACCTCGGTCTCGAAGAGGCCACCGGCGGACGCATGCGCGCGTACCACAACACGTCCATCGCCGGTATGACGGAACCGACCGGCTGGCATTATCACGTCTGCGAAATGCAGTTCGTCTACGTGCTGAAGGGCAAGCTCACCATCGAATTCGAGGACGGCACCGTCGGCACCTTCACGGCCGGCGATTCTTTTTTCATCCCCGGCGGCGTGCGCCACAACGAGATCTATGTGTCGGCGGACAAGGAGGCGCTGGAAGTATCGGTGCCGGGCAGGATCGAGACGATCAACGTGGAGCGCCCCGCGGGCCTGCCGGAGCGGTTACGCGAAGTGAGCAACGAGCGCCCGTAGCGCGTTACCGCTTCACCGCGCGCGGCATCGCCTCCTGGCCGCGGGTTCCGCGCACCTCTTCCCACTGCGGGCGCGGCACGCTGAAGAGCTCGCCGAGCGATGCGTAGCCGTTGCCCGAAAGGCGGCACACCGGGTCGAGCAGCCTGGGGTCCACGCGCCCGTCTTTCCACACCGAAGGCACGACGTGCACGTGCACGATGCGGCCGATCACGATATGGGTGTTGCGGTCGCTCACCACCTGCACGAGCTCGCATTCGAGGTGCGCCTTCGCTTCGCTCACGCGGTACGGACGCACCTTCGCCGAGCGTCCGGGTGTGAGTCCCGCCCAGCCAAACTCGTCCTCCTCGTGGGGGAAATCGCCCGAGGTGAAGTTCATCCTGTCGAGGAGATCCATCGTGACGATGTTCGCGACGAATTCCGGGACTTCGCGCACGTTCTGCAGGCTGCCCTTGACCCCCGTTGACCCGAACGCGCAGTAGAAGGGGTCGCTCCCCATCAGGTTGAAGTACGAGTACGGCGCGAGGTTGCGCACGCCGCTCGCAGAGACGGTCGAGATCCACCCGATCGGCCTGGGGATCACCAGCGCGGTCATCAGGAAATAGAAATCGCGGCTATCCCAGTCGTCCGGGCCGACCTCGAGCGGCGTTTCGAGTACCCGCGGCGGCGCCGCATGCGAAGCAGTCATTGCTCTCTCCCTTCTCTCGTTATTCCGAGCGGCTCGTTCAGGCCGAGGCCCGCGACCCCGGCACCCATCGTCGTGCTCGATCGCGTAATCTTCATCGTGATTACCCGCGAACAGACACTCGTACAGACCAGCACAGGAGACACAAGTATGGCCGAAACTCCCACTCTAGGACGTTACGCCGAGATTCCGTACGACCAGATGACGCCGGAGCAGCAGGAAGGTTACCGCGCGATGATCGAAGCGCGCGGGCGCCTGCCGGGCCCGGCCAAGATCTGGGTGCACAACCCGAAGCTTTCGAAAGCGATAGCGCCGCTCGGGGCGCATTTCCGCAAGGGCTACTCGCTGTCCGAGCGCGAGCGCGAGATCGCGGTGTGCATCATCAATAGCAAATGGCATTCGGGCTACCCGACGAATGCGCACGAGCGCGCGGCGAAGGCGGCCGGGCTGCCGACCGACAAGGTCGAGGCGATACTCTCGGGCCTGCCTGCCGCGTTCGACGACAAGCGCGAGCAGGTCGTCTACGAGATGGCGATGTGCCTCTCGAATTCGCGCTGGGTGGCGAAGGGACTCTATGACCGCGCGGTCGAAGCACTTGGCCACGTCGGCATCACCGACGTGATCACGCTGATGGGCTTTTACACGAGCGTCGCGATGACGCTCGCCTTCTACGACGTGCCCGCCGGTGCGATCGGCATCGAGCGTTGACGGGCCGGGACGACCCCGATCATCCGGAAGCTCAACAGACGCTCCTCCAATGACTACTTCATCGGGGAGAAGGCGGTGGGGCGCAAGATCGTGGTGGTTACCTGCTCCACGATGGGGCCGTTCTTTTCACTCTCGCCGAATACGCGGGCGCGATCGGGGTCCTTGGCGAACGTGTCGAACTGGGTCACGCGCTCGTTCAGGCTCTCCCAGGCGAGCATGTAGACAAGCTGGTGATCGTTCCCGCCCATGCGATTCAGCCAGTAGCCCACCTGGCGGAAACCCTGCTTCTTGAACGCCTCGCAGGTGAAGCCGCCGAAGCGCTCGGTGACGTTGGTGATCTTTCCCGGCATCGCCTGGTATTCGCGCAGCTCGAAAAAGTAGGGGTTGCGGGTCGAGGCGTCGGATCCGTAAGCCTCCCCTTTATCCAGTTGCGAATACGACGTCGGTTCCATGAGCTGGTTGTACACACGCTTCACCAGCGGGCCGTCCTTCTCGCTCTCCGCCCACTTCCTGGCGCGCTCGGGGTCGGCCCGCCATACGGCCATCTTCTTGGTGCGCTCCTCGTAGCTCTCCCAGCCCCAGATATAAACCACTTGGCTGCTCTTCTCGCCCAGCACCGGCGTCCAGAAGCCGACCAGCCGAATGCCGTGGTCCTTCCACTTGTGAACGGTGAAGCTGCCAAAGCGGTCGATCAGCGCCGGCAGTTTCCCGGCAGCCACATCATAGCGACGGAGTTCGTAGAGCATGAGGCACCTCGGTTAGGTTGATTGGTTACGCGCTGCGCGATTACGGGTCAGTCGAAAGCTATGCCGTACCCCACGCGATGGCGTTGCGCAGCAATCCATTGAACGCGTCGTTTTCCCACGCCCCTCGAAATGTAGGCTCCGAGTCCGGTTCAGTCCGGCCCGCGCGCGACGCAGGGTTGTGGCAATGCCCGAGCGCAAAATAAGTCACGCCGCCGGCGCCGACCTCGCGGGTGTAGCCGAGAACGCGAGTCCTGCCGTCGGCCTGCAGGGAAGTGTCCGACCCGTAGAGGGGCTCGACGATCGGTGAAACGGCATTCGCACCGTAGTCCGCAGTGAGCAGGATGCGTGTCGAGCCGGGATCCTGGAGCTCGATGAAGTACGGCTCGTCCTCGACGTCGAAAGACCCGCCGAGCCCGCGCGTGAGCGGGTGATCGGTGTCCTTCACATCGACGCGAAACCTGCACAGCGGAGGATGGGTGAGGAACATGCTTCCGAGCAGGCCGTGATGGTCGGTCTTGACGGTGCGGCGCTGACGCACGCCTTCCACCC
Source organism: uncultured Gemmatimonadaceae bacterium (assembly GCA_964584905.1). Lineage (GTDB taxonomy): Bacteria > Gemmatimonadota > Gemmatimonadetes > Gemmatimonadales > Gemmatimonadaceae > JALZIF01. The sequence goes on from CAZPCC010000268.1 coordinate 3,646, forward strand.
GCTCGGCGCGGCCGCCACTGGTGCCATGCAAACCGAGCCAGTGTCCACCCGCCTCGAGCCAGGTGCGAATGGCGCGCGACTGCGCGGCATCCGGGTAGGGCCCGGCCACATAGGTAATCAGCAATCCGGTGACCCCAAGCCATTTCTCGACGTCCGCGAAGTCGTTCGCGACCGAGGCCGGAACGTCCTGTTCGGCGAGGAGTCCCAGCAGCCGCAGGCGGGCGTGATCGTGGTCGTGCCCGGCGCTCGAG
>CAZPCC010000269.1:0-4903 GCA_964584905.1 uncultured Gemmatimonadaceae bacterium
TGCCTGGCATCTTGGGCCGCTAAATGCGCACGTGTTTTGTGGGGGTCGGGGGGGTAATGCTTTTGGGGGTCTTGGGTTTTGGGGCTGGGGGTTTGGGGGGAAAGGTAGCCTTCAATAAGCGCCCGCGTCGCAGACGCGGGCAACACCTTCCCTGACCCCTAGCCCCTGGCCCCTGGTCCCTCTCCCTGCATCGGTATCTGAATTCCCGCGCGCGATGCCGCCTCCAACGCAAGCTCGTACCCCGCATCCACATGCCTCGCCACGCCGATCCCCGGATCGTTCGTCAGGACGCGCTCAAGCCGCACGCGCATCTCGGGCGTGCCATCGGCCACGATTACCTGGCCGGCGTGAAGAGAATTGCCGATGCCTACTCCGCCGCCGTGGTGGAAAGAGACCCACGAGGCGCCGCTGGCGACGTTGAGCAGTGCGTTCAGGATCGGCCAATCGGCGATCGCGTCGGATCCGTCCTTCATCGCTTCGGTCTCCCGGAACGGCGAGGCCACGCTGCCGGTGTCGAGATGATCACGGCCGATAACGATCGGAGCCGAGAGCTCGCCGCTGGCCACCAGGTCGTTGAGCGCCACGCCGAACCGCGCCCGCTCGCCCTGGCCTAACCAGCAGATGCGCGCCGGCAGCCCCTGGAAGTGCACATGCTGCCGCGCCAGCGTGATCCACCGCTTCAGGTGCTCGTCATCGGGAAAGAGCTCGAGTACCAGATCGTCCGTCCGGTAGATGTCGGCCGGATCGCCGGACAGTGCCACCCACCGGAACGGTCCCTTGCCCTGGCAGAACAGCGGACGCACGTATTCCGGAACGAAGCCCGGAAAGTCGAACGCGTTCGTCACGCCGGCGTCGAGCGCCACGGTGCGGATGTTGTTGCCGTAGTCGAATGTGACCGCGCCGCGGCGCTGCATTTCGAGCATTGCGCGCACGTGCTCGACTATCGAGGCGGTTGACCGGCGCACGTACTCGTCAGGATCGCCCGCGCGCAGCGCCACGGCGTCGGAGAGCGACATGCCGGCCGGTACGTAGCCGTTCAGCGTGTCGTGCGCGCTGGTCTGATCGGTGAGCACATCAGGGGTGACCCCGCGCCGCACCAGTTCCGGCAGCACATCCGCCGCGTTCCCGACAAGTCCTATCGACAGCGCCCGCTTTGCCGCAGTGGCTTCCTCCACCCATCCTAACGCTTCGTCGAGCCGATCCGTCAGGCGGTCGCAGTAACCCGTCTCCAGGCGCTTCTCGATGCGAGAGCGGTCCACGTCCATGCCGAGCAGCACGCCGCCCGCCATCGTCGCCGCCAGCGGCTGGGCTCCCCCCATGCCGCCGAGTCCCGCCGTGAGTACGAATCTGCCCGCCAGGGAACCGCCGAAATGCGCCCGGGCCACCGCGCCGAACGTCTCGTACGTGCCCTGCAGAATCCCCTGGCTCCCGATGTAGATCCACGAGCCGGCCGTCATCTGCCCGTACATCGTCAGGCCGGCCCGCTCCAGCGCGCGGAAGTGATCCCACGTCGCCCAGCGCCCCACCAGGTTGCTGTTTGCAATCAGCACCCGCGGGGCCGTGGCGTGCGTGCGAAAGACCGCCACCGGCTTGCCGCTCTGCACGAGCAGCGTTTCATCATCATCGAGTGAGCGCAGCGATTCTACTATCGCATCGTAGCACTCCCAGTTTCGCGCTGCCTTTCCCGTGCCGCCATACACCACGAGATCATCCGGTCGCTCGGCGACTTCAGGATCGAGGTTGTTCATCAACATCCGCAGCGCCGCTTCCTGCTGCCACCCCTTGCACTGCAGCGCGCTTCCACGCGGAGCGCGAATCGGCCCGCGCACCGGTGGCTTGCTTGGCGTCGTACGAGAGACTGAAGGGGTACTCATCGCCCACCCCTCCGATTCCCGATTCCCGACTCCCCATTCCCGACACCATTCCCGACCCCAAGCACCACCGGATCGAAAACACCCTCCGCCACCGCTTCCGCGAGCATGGCCATGTCCCCGTGCATTACGCGATCGCGCTCGAGCGTCGGAACCAGCTTGCGCACGGCCCGCTGCGCCGCGGCGGCGCCGATGCCGGCGGTGAGCGGGGCGCGATAGTCGAGCGCCTGCGCACCGCACATGAGCTCGATCCCTATAATGTGCTGCACGTTGCGCACTATTCGGCGCACCTTCCACGCCGCGCCCATCGCCATCGGTACCACATCCTCCTTGTTGCCGTCCGTCGGAATCGTGTCCACGCTGGCCGGATGCGCCAGCGCCTTGCACTCGCTCGCCAGCGATGCGGCCGTCACCTGCGCCATCATGAACCCCGAATTCACCCCTGCATCCGTAGTCAGGAAGGGGGGCAATCCCTGATTGAAGTCGGGGTGAACCAGCCGGTCGATGCGGCGCTCGGAGATCGTCGCCAGATTGGTCAGGGCGATGGCCATCACGTCCAGCGCCATTGCTACTGCCTGACCATGGAAGTTGCCCCCGCTCAGAAGCTCGCCCGACGCGAACACGAGCGGATTATCCGTCGCGGCGTTCAGCTCGCGCCTCACGATGGACTCGGCGAAACGGAGCGCATCGAGCGCCGGGCCGTGCACCTGCGGCATGCAGCGAAGGCTGTACGCATCCTGCACCCGCGGATCGTTGTCGAGGTGGGAATCGCGGATCTGACTGTCGGCCAACAGCGCTCGCAGCAACTCCGCCGACTCCGCCTGCCCCACCTGACCGCGCACTTCCTGGATGCGCGCGTCGAAAGCTACCGGCGTGCCGAGCAGACCTTCGAGCGACATTGCGCCGGCTACGTGGGCGGTTCTCCAGACTCGCAAGGCATCGGAGAGCGCGAGCGCCGCGATCGCTGTGTGCGCCTGCGTGCCGTTGATCAGGCAGAGCCCTTCCTTGGGCTCGAGTATCGCCGGCTCCAACCCTGCGTTCGAGAGCATTGCCCGTGCTTCCCCACGCTCGCTGCCCCGCAGCAGCTCTCCTTCGCCTATCAGGGCGAGCGCCAGGTGGGCGAGTGGCGCCAGATCCCCACTCGCACCCACGCTTCCCTGCTCCGGCACCGGCGGGAACAGGCCCGCGTTGAGCATCTCGGCCAGCAGATCGACGAGGGTGGCGCGGGCACCGGAGTGTCCCTTGGCGATGACGTTGGCGCGCAGGAGCATCATCGCGCGCACCTCGCGCTCGGGGAGCAGGTCGCCCACCCCGGCTGCGTGCGACCGCACCAGGTTCACCTGCAGCTCGGCAAGCTTGCCCCGAGGAATCGCAATGTCCGACAGCTTGCCGAATCCGGTAGTGACGCCGTAGACGACGGCGTTGCGCTCCACGACCGCTTCCACCACCGCCCGCGCCCGAGCAACCGCTTCCCGCGCCTGTGGCTCCAAACCGACCTGGGCACGGAGGACAGCCACATCCCAGACCTGTTCGAGGGAGAGGGAGTTGCCATCCAGGAGTATGGGTGCGGACATGGATGGAAGAAAGCGGGAAAAGGGAAACGGGAAACGGGAAACGTAACCAAGTCCGAAGTTAACGTTTCCCCTTTCCCATTTCCCCTTTCCCGCTTTTCCTACCCGCCCGCTTCCCGATTCCCGATTCCCGATTCCCGCTTTACCTACCCCTCTTCAGCTCCGGGTTTCCCGGATCACTCTGGTACGCCCAGTCGAGAATCACGTAATCATCGTTGAAGTGCGTGACCCGGACGGCGCCGTACTGGAGCGCACCGTTCAACTGGGTCTCGAAGACATAGGCGAAGCCGGGCAGCGCCTCGATCGCGCCTGACGAGTACCCGCCCAGCGGGGCGATGTCGATAGAAGTGAGATCGGTGACGACGGTGTTGCCGTAGAGCGCTACGCGGGTCCCCGCACGCACCGGGTGGAACCAGAGCGATCCATCGCTGTGCCGCTCGACGCGGAAGTCCAGATCGGTACGGTCGCCGGCCATCACTACGCCGAATGCATTGGAGCTCGGCAGATAGAACCGGAACCCACTGGTGGAGAGCGTCGAATGAATCGCGCTCACGACGATGTTGCGCGCGTCATAGCGCGGTGTGTCGCTGCGCGGTGTGGTCCATACGCTCTCGTGCCCGTCGACGGAGATGGTGCTGACCGTAAAGCAGCGTGGAGCGCCGTTGGCAACTCCGGTCACGAGGAAGTCCTCGGACACCGTGCTCCCCTCGAGAACCCAGTTCTGATCACTGCACAGGTTGGCATCGAGGTCGTAGGTGGTAGAGTAGATCCGATAGTAGGAGAACAGCGAGGGGTTCCCGGTGCGAGCGTTCCCCGCCCAGGCGAGCTGCACCGCGCGGTCCAGCGAGATGGAGGTCAGGCCGTTAGGTGCGGGAAGCCGGTTCCGCTCATCGACGGTGATGGTGTTGGACGGCCGGCTCTCCGAGCCGAAGTCATCTTCGGCCACGACGTAGTACTGCAGGTGCGGTACGCCCGTATCGTGGAACGACCCGGAGGTAGTCGCCGCTCGGCGGCTCCAGGAAGAGCCTGTGGAGCCTCGCGAGTAGACAACGAAGCTTCCGATCCGATCGTCGCCGGGATCTATCCAGCGAAGAAGAATGCCATCCGGAAAATCCGGATCGCCGCTGGGAAGCAGCTCGTATGTCAGATTGCTCGGCGCCCCCAGCTCATCGGGGTCCGGTCCGATCCCATCGTCGTACCGTGTGCACGCAGCCACGGCAGCGACTGCGGCGAGAATTACAAATGTGTTGCGCATGGTGGCTCCGCGAGAGATGTCACCATCCACGCAACGCAGCAGCCGGACCGCGAGCACGTCGCGAGCTAATGCGTTGAAAGCCAAGCGTTTACGATTTTGCGGTATTCCCGCGCTGTCCTCGGTCGCGGACAGGGATTCGTTCTCGTTGCGGGACGGAATTGTCGAGGGTCGGGGGTCGAGGGTCGGGGGTCGGGGGTGAACATATC
>CAZPCC010000270.1:0-15121 GCA_964584905.1 uncultured Gemmatimonadaceae bacterium
GTGCCCTTTCCCCGTTTTACATCGACCCTCGACCCCCGACCCTCGACCCCCGACCCCCACTACCTCCCCCGCCGCACATCCCGGCACCGGATCTGCGCGTGAATCTGCACGCTGTCGCGGGTTACGCCATCCACCGTGATAGTCGCCGACTCGCCGGTGTCCACTACCCTGGCCGTGCCGCTGCCGGAGTTCTGGGTCTGGGGACGCGTTTCGATCACGTAGTCGGTGCCCTGCATGAAGTTGCCTAGCACCATGGCAAAGTAAAACGTCGGGGTGCCCTGCCTGGCGCGCTCCTCGCCGGGAATCATGACCTGCATGGAGCCAAGTCCCGAGCTCGCGGTGTCGTCCACGAACTGACTGCTCCACACATCCTCACCATTGGCGCCCACCGAGCAGGTCTGCGAGCCGCTGGCGGCGGTGTAGGTGCCAGCGTTAGGGCCGCCGGTGAGCGTGACGATCATTGCGGTGGGCGCATCCATGGAGGCGAACGCTTGGACGCTGTTGCTATCGGGGCCGGCTACGACGGAATCGGTCGCCGGTTCGGCATCGTCGCCGGTGCTGCAGGCGACGAGCGTGAACAGTGCGAACATCGACAGAGCGATACGACGATGGGACATTGCGGAGCTCCTGGCAATCAATGGTCGGCTGCTGCGCGGATATCGTGAACACCTCGCACTTCGCACTTCGCACTTCACCCCTCGCCCCTCGCCTCTCATTCCACCGGCTTCCCCTTCGCCGGATAGAACCGCTCCCCCGCCTCCGCCATCGCCGTCAGCGTTCGGGCCGGCGCGAAACGCGGGGCGAAGCTGTCCTGCAAGGCATTCAGCCGCCTGACGACATCCGCGACCCCCTGGGCATCCACCCACCTGAACGGCCCCCCGTAAAACGGCGGAAAGCCGAGGCCGAACACAGCTCCGATGTCGCCATCACGAGCCGAACGAAGGATTCCTTCATCCAGACAGTGCGCCGCCTCGTTTACCATCGCCAGCAAGCACCGCTCCACCGCCTCGTCAGGGGGCACCGTTCGGCGCGTGGCGCCCGACGGAAGAAGACCATAGACAGACGGATCGACCTTTTCCGACTTCTCCCCTTCCTCATACAGGTAAAAACCGGATTGACCTTTTCGCCCCGTGCGGCCCGCCTTCACGACCCGCTCGAACGATTCGGCCGGCTTCATTCGATCGCCGAACGCCTCGGCGAGGATCGGCCCGATCTTGCTCCCCACATCGATCCCCACTTCATCCAGCAGCTTGACCGGACCCACGGGAAATCCGAAATCGACCAGCGCCTTGTCGAGCGCCTGAATGTCCGCGCCCTCATCGACGAGCAGTCCTGCCTCATTCATGTACGATGACAGAATACGCGTCGTGTAGAATCCGGGACCATCGTTGACTACGATCACGTGCTTCCCGAGCTTCTTGCCGTACGCGACCGCCGTGACGGTCGCCTCCTTGCTCGTCCGTGGCGTGACGATCACTTCGAGCAGCGGCATCTTGTGCACCGGCGAGAAGAAGTGCATGCCGAGCACTCGCTCCGGCCGCCGCGCAGCATCGGCGATCCTGCCTATCGGGATCGAGCTGGTGTTGGAAGCGTACACCGCGTCGTCAGGCAGCTGCGGTTCCAGTTCCCCGAGCACCGTGTGCTTGAGCTCGAGATCCTCGAATACGGCCTCGACGACCAGATCGACCGATGCGAATCCCGAGTAGTCGACGGTGCCGCCCAGCAGCGACATGTAGTCGGCATACTGCTGGCGTGTGATCTGCCGCTTCTTGAGCCGCTCGCGCAATACTTCGCTCACCGCCCTGATACCCCGACCGACGCGGTCGGGCGCCGCATCCTTCAGCCTGACGAGTGTGCCCTGCTGCACGGCAATACTGGCGATGCCGCTACCCATGAACCCCGCCCCGAGAATGCCGACCTTGTCGACCGGTGCGGGCAAGGGCGCAGGCCGGTCGACGCCCGGATCCTTCTTGAGCGACGTGGTCGCGAAGAAGAGGAAGATCAGCTCGCGCGATTCTTTCGTCGCGGCCATCTCCCCGAACAACCGCGCCTCGGCGCCGAAGCCGCGCTCCCGCCCGTGCTCGTAACCCGTCTTCACCGCCTCGATCGCCGCCAGCGGCGCCGGATACTTTCCATGGGTCTTGGACAGCGTGCTCTCGCGCGCCTTGCGAAACACCAGCGCCCGCCCGATCGGGTTGCTCTCCAGCGCCAGATCGGCGGCGTTATGATCGCTGCGCCCCTTCGACCGCTTCAGCTTGCCGCTGCCCAGCGAACGCGCGCGATCGATCGCCACATCGCGCAGAATCGCCGGATGAACCAGCTCGTCGATCAACCCGATCTTGAGAGCCTTCTTCGCGCGTACGTTGCGGCCGGTGAGCATCATGTCGAGCGCATTGCGAATGCCGACGGTGCGTGGGAGCCGTTGGGTGCCGCCACCGCCGGGGATCAGCCCGAGCATCACCTCCGGCAACGCCAGAACCGTCTTCGGATGATCCGTCGCGATTCGATAGTGCGCGGCCAGGGCCGCCTCCAGTCCCCCGCCCAGACATGGGCCGTGGATGGCAAATATTACCGGCGTCCGCATCGCCTCCATGCCATCGAGCATGATCTGCCCTTCGCGCGACATCGTCTCGGCGTCCTTCGCCGTATCCACCGCCAGAAACTCCTCGATGTCCGCGCCGGCAATGAACATGTCCGGCTTTCCGCTGATGATCACTACCGCCTGAACCTGCGGATCCGTCTCCAGCCGGGCCAGCGTCTGCTCGAACTCCGCCTTCACGGCGGCGTTGAACTTGTTCACCGGCTCGTCAGGCAGGTCGAAGGTGACGACGACTACTCCGCCGTCGGTGCGATGCTCCGAAAGCGCGTACGCCTTCACCGAAGCCTCGGTCGCCGTCATGATGCCGCCTCCACCACCATGGCGAAACCCAGCCCGCCCGCGGCGCACACTGTGATCAGGCCGAATTGCCCCCCTCGCCGTTTGAGCTCGTTGGCCATCGTCGTCGTGATTCGCGCGCCTGTCGCGCCGAACGGATGCCCGATCGCAATCGAACCACCCATCACATTGAGCTTGTCACGGTCCACGGTCCCCACCGGTTTGCTGAATCCCGCGCGGATGGCCCAGTGCTCACTCTCGAAGCCTCGAAGGTTACTCAGCACCTGAGCCGCGAACGCCTCGTGCATCTCGACGAGATCCATGTCGCCCAGCGTGAGCCCCGCCCGTTTGAGCGCGACGGGCGCCGCCAGAACGGGCGCCTGCAGAAGCTGTTCTCCGGGATCGAGCGCCGCGTACGCATACGACCGGATGTAGGCCAACGGCTCGTAGCCCAGCTCAACTGCCTTCTCCTCACTCATGAGCAGGACGGCAGCCGCGCCGTCGGTCAGCGGCGACGAGTTGCCTGCGGTGACCGTCCCATATCGCTTGTCGAACACCGGACGGAGCGCCGCGAGCTGCTCGAGCGTGGAATCGGTGCGAATCCCGTTGTCGCTCGCCGCCCATTGCGTGTAGTCAGGCGGCGGGTAGACTGTCATTATCTCCGCCGTCAGGCGTCCGTCGGCCGTTCCGGCCGCGGCGCCGCGGTGCGACCGCAGTGCGAAAGCGTCCTGCTCCTCACGCGGAATCCTATTGATCTTGGCCATCTTCTCGGCGCTCTGCCCCATCGTCTCACCGGTCGTCGGTTCGGCGATGGCCGGTGTAATCGGAATCAGATCGTTCGGCCTGATCTTTGAGATGGCTCCCAGCCGGGCCGGGATCGACTTGGCCTTGGAGGCCGCCACGAGGGCGTCCGACATGCCTCGCGAATGGAGGATAGGTATATTCGACAGCGATTCCGCACCCCCGGCTATGGCGACGCTGGCATGCCCGAGGGCGATCTGATCCGCGGCGTCGGTAATTGCCTGGTTGGCCGAAGCGCAGGCGCGGCTGACCGTGACGGCCGGGATCCCCTTGGGCAGCATGGGGAGCAGCGAGACTTCGCGGGCGATGTTGGGGGCCACAACAGACGGGACGACCGTACCAAAGACGAGCGTATCGATCGCGGCGGCGTCGAGGTTCGTGCGTTGCACGAGCTCGGAAACGCACAGACGGCCAAGCTCAATGGCCGAAAATCTCTTGAGGACCGTCCCCGATTTGGCGAACGGGGTTCGCACGCCGGCGATGATCGCCACGCGGGTTCCGTTTCCGTAGCTCATGGGGGGAAGTTAGAGATGATAGTCGCGCGGTGCGAGGTGGCGGCGAAAAACGCGCCCGAGTTACCGGAGAGTTAGCGTGCAGCATACCCCCGCGGGCACAATGCCGCCGAATCTCGCGCGCGCCAAGGCATTCGCCACCCTCGCGCGCGAGACCTTTGACCTGCTCATCATCGGCGGCGGCATAACCGGGTGCGGGATCGCACGGGATGCCGCGATGCGTGGCTGGCGGGTAGCGCTGCTGGAGAAGGATGACTTTGCCAGCGGCACGTCGAGCCGCTCGTCCCGACTTGTGCACGGTGGCCTTCGGTACCTGGAGCACGGCCATTTCGGGTTGGTATTCGAGGCTAGTCGCGAGCGCCGCACGCTCGCGCGCATTGCCCCTCACCTCGTCAGGCCGCAGGGGTTTCTCTGGCCGGTTTACGAAGGCGCCCGCGTTTCCGCCTGGAAGCTGCGCGCGGCGCTGGCGTTGTACGACTTTCTGGCGCTGTTCAAGAACCTGGGCCGCACGCGCTGGCTGGGCGCCGACGAGATTGGCGAACGGGAGCCGGAGTTGCGGCAACACGGACTGGAAGCAGGGGCCGTCTATTTCGATGCGACCACCGATGACAGCCGGTTGACGGTCGCCAACGCGCGTGCCGCGGTGGACCACGGCGCAACGCTGCTCAATCACGCGCTCGTGGCTGCGCTCGGCGCCGACGGCACGACCCGCACGGTAACCGTGGTAGATCAGGAGACCGGGACGCAGGTGGTGACTCACGCGCGCGTAGTGGTGAATGCCGCTGGCCCGTGGTCCGATTGGGTCACGCAGCTCGCAGTGCCGACGATGGTAAATCACACGGTTCGGCCGTCGAAGGGCTCGCACATTCTCCTGCCCCGCGAGCGAATCGGGAATCGCGGCGCGATCACGATCACGTCGCCTATCGACGGACGGGTCATGTTCGTGATGCCGGCTGGTCCGACCGGTACCGAGTTCACCATCATCGGGACCACCGAGACGGAGTACGACGGTCCGCCTGACGATGTTCGCGCCACGACGTCGGACATCGAGTACATACTGCGCACGGCCAACGCGCTCTTTCCAGCGGCACGGCTGGGAATCCGCGATGTGATCAGCGCATGGGCGGGTATCCGCCCGCTGGTGCCGAGCGCGCAGAAGGAAGCCGGCAAGGTTTCGCGGGAGCACAGCATCACGATGGTCGCGCCGGGCGTAATCGCCGTGCGCGGGGGCAAGCTCACCACCTATCGAGACATGGCATCGCAGGCCGTGCACCTCGCCGCCCGTCAGATCGGCCGCCGCGGTGAACGCCGCGCGCGAACCGACCTCTCCCCTCTGCCGGGAGGTGCGTTGGCCGGTGAGCTGGAGACCGAGATCAATATCGCCGCGCGCGAGACCGGCGAATCCCGGCTCGCCGAACATCTGCTGCGCGCCTATGGCGCGGAGTGGCGCGATGTATGGATGCTCGCGACCTCCAACCCGTGCCTGCGGGAGCCGGTGCAGGAGGGACTGCCCTATCTCATGGCCGAAGTACAGTTCGCCGTCGAGCGGGAAATGGCACGATCGTTAAGCGATGTACTCGTCAGGCGGATGCACGTCGCGTTCGAGACGGAGGACCACGGCGCGCAAGCCGGCGAGCGGATACTCCCCGTAATGGGCGACATCCTGGCGTGGTCCGACGAGCGGCGCGATGCCGAGATGGAGCTCTGGCAGGCGGAGATGGGAGAGCTCTTCGGGATCGAGGTCGGCGCTCCTAATGGCCGCTCGGGCGCGTCGCTGCTTGACGGAGTACCCTCCGAGGGTTAGCCTGACTTACTGCCGATAATCGGCGGGACCAGACAATCGATTCGCACCAGCCGAGCGCGCCCTTTGACCGGCGCGGCGGGGGACCCAGGCACCACGGGGTGTATCCGGCAGCGCCGGAGGGAGACTTCCTGCTCCCAACCCGTCAGCTAACCCCGCAGGCGATACACGGAAGGGTGGTAGGATGGAGATCACTCTCGCCTACCGAGCCGGGCCAGGTTCGGCCGGGCTCGGTTCATTGTCTCCGGGAAATGGCTGCGCCTACGGCGTTCGCGCACCGGCCATCCCCTCCTCGCGCAGCGCTCGGCTCGCGCACCAGGAAAGCTGTCCTTACGACTCACTGATCCTCACGGGATCGGCGGAGTTACCTGTCGGCGAATCTCTCATTGAGGGAGGATGACCATGGATATCCATCGGCCTTCCACTCCTGTGCTCACCACGACGCAGGAGATTCGTTCCGCGGAGATCCCGGTCTCGGTTCAACGCTTTTCCGAACGGCTGCGGCACCTGCCACTGGGCGTGTGGGCTGAGCTCGCCGAACGCGTGAACGCGCATCTTGCCGACGCTCCTGCTTCCGGAGAGGCGAACGCAAGCGCGGCCGCACGTGCTCGCCTGCGCCTGATTGCCGACGAGATGCCGGGCGCCGTCGTGCGTGTTCGCGGACGCGTGCACGAGCTGATCTCCTGCGCTGAGGGCTTCCTGCGCCCCGAGGTGCTGGTCCGTATGAAAAAGGTGGCTCTCACGGCCGCCATCGCACTCGCCGCCCGGCCGCACTTGGCGAGCGAGGAGTTCGACCGGTTGTACGCCCCATTCGCCTCGGCCATCCCGTTGGAGGAGCTGGCCCCCGCGGGTCCTTCCGTGCACGAGGGAGAGAGCCCGGTCTTCAGCTGACCGCAGGAGAACCCTTTCAAGAGCCTGCGTGGCGTGTGCGCGCAGAGGCCGGGTTGCGCCTCTCTTGCCGAGAATGGCGTTCTGAACACATGATGTAGAGCGCGGCATCGGCCGTCGCTGAAGGCCCACTCCTGATCAATCTCCTGTGGCATCCCAGCCCGGGCTCTCTGATCGCGCGCTCACGACTTTCTCACTGCTGGCGCTCGCCGGCGGACTTGCGATTGGCGCGCTAGGGCAACGCTCAGGACATCCCGCGTTCGCGACTGCCGGCGAGCTCCTTGCTCCGCTCGGCAACCTGTGGGTCTCTGCGCTTCAGATGGTGGCGCTGCCGCTGGTCATCGCGCACGTATCGGCCTCCATAGCCGGTGTCCGGCACGCCACGGGCCTCGGCACCATCGGCGTGCGAGCCATGCTGTTCTTCATCGCGGCGCTCGTTGCCGGCGGCCTGTTCACGCTGCTGGTCGCTCCCCCGATGATTGCGCTGTATCCGGCCGATCCGGCAAATGCGGCGCTGGTGCGCGCCTCGGCGGGAATTTCCGATCTGGCGCGGGCTGCATCCGAAGTTCCCACCGCCAATTTCGGTGATTGGCTAGGCGGGCTGCTGCCCCGCAACCTGTTCGCGGCGGCAGCAAGCGGCGAGGTGCTCGGACTGCTTCTGTTTGCGCTGCTCTTCGGTCTTGCGGTGAGGCAGCTGCCCGATGAGCAACGCATCCCGGTCACGTCGGGACTACAGGGCGCTGCGAGCGCACTGCTTCAGATCGTGCGCTGGCTGCTGCTGGCGACGCCGATCGGCGTGCTGGCGCTCACCTACGGGTTGGCGCTCGAGACCGGGATGGGAGCGACCGGGTTGCTGGCGACGTTCGTGGTAATCGTGTCGCTACTCATGCTCCTGTTCACGGCGCTGATCTATCCAGTCACGGCGCTGCTGGGTCGCATCAGCCTCCGGGAGTTCGCGCGGGCGGCGGCACCGGCGCAGCTGGTGGCCGTGAGCACGCGGTCGTCGATCGCGGCGCTGCCGGCAATGATCGAGGGAGCGACGCGCCGGCTTCGCCTATCCGCCATGTCGACGAGCTTTGTCCTGCCGCTCGCCGTAGCGCTGTTCAAGCCTAACCGGACGATCTCGAGTACGGTTAAGCTTCTGTTCGTCGCGCATGCTTTCGGAGTTACTCTCGATGCATGGGCGATCACGACCTTCATGGCAACGGTGATACTGCTCAGCTTCAGCTCGGTCGGCGTAGCCGGTGGGGGATCCTCGTTCAAGACGCTTCCGGCATATCTGGCCGCCGGATTGCCGATCGAGGGTGTGGTGATCATGGAGGTCGTGGAGACCATTCCTGACATCTTCAAGACGGTGCTCAACGTCACAGGCGATATGAGCGTGGCGACGATACTCGCGGCGGGCAGCAGTCAGGCCGTCCCGATCGTGTCGGGAGCACCGGTGCCGGAGCACGCGGCGTGAGGAAGATGCTCGCGCTGCCGCTTCAACACGTCAGGCAGGAACCGTGGCTGCTGGCGCGCTTCACGCTTGCCTCGGTCGGCCGCGCCGCGCTCGCAGCGGCGACGATTCTACTCATCCGCGAGTTTCTTTCAGGCGTACTGGGCGAATCGGAGGGATTGGCCGGCCGAGTCGCCGACCGGTTTGGCGCCGACGGCGCACTTTGGGCGGTGGCCGCCCTTCTGCTGCTGGCTCACCTGGGCGCGACGCTGCTCACCTACGACTCGCGAGTTTCGCAGCAGCGCATCGTGAAGGTCGTGGAGCTGGGCACAATGGATCGGCTCATTCGCCATCTGCTTTCGCTATCGGTGAGTTTTTTCGACGAGCGCACGCACGGCGATCTTATCCAGACCGTGCGGCAGGACGTGTCCCACCTGCGTACCTCGGCGATGGCGGCGGCAACCATCGTCCTCGAATCGATCCAGGCTCTTTTTCTCATTGCCGTCGCGATCGTGCTGAGTCCCTCGCTTGCCGTGCTGGCGTTCGTGCTCGTGCCGCTGTCGGTACTGCCTATCTACATCATTGCCCGCCGGACGCTCGCCGGGGCGTTCGGCGTCCGCCGCAAAGGCGTGGTGTTGTTCGACGTGCTGCTGCAGCTGCTGAGAGGGATGCGCATCATCAAGATCTACCAGGGAGAGGAAGTCGAAGCGGACCGCACTGTCGAGCGCGCACGCCACTACTTCGATGAGTTGATTGCGATGGAGCGCGTGCGGGCGATGGCGCGCGTGGTACTGGAGTCGCTGGCCGGACTGAGTCTGGTGCTGGTGATAATCGTCGGCGGCTGGAAGGTGCTGGATGGGAGCCTCGGGTGGCCGGCGCTGCTCGCGTTTCTGATGGCCGTCAGGGCTGCACAGGGTCCGCTGAACAACGTGAACACGGGTTACATGGAAATCCAGCGGCACGGGGCCAGCGTTGCGCACATCTCGTCGCTGCTCGCCGAGCGTCCAGCCGTGGTCGATCTTCCGCACGCGCGTCCAGTGCATTCCCCGCCGGGGCGGCTCTCCGCGCACGACCTTTCGTTCGCCCGGCAAGGCGTTCCCGTACTGCAGGGAGTATCGTTCGAGGTGCGCGCCGGCGAAACGTTAGGCGTCGTCGGGCCGTCGGGCGCGGGCAAGTCCACGCTGCTCAACCTTCTGGCGCGCTTCGACGACCCGACCGGCGGCAGCGTAAAGCTGGATGGAATCGACTTGCGGGAGGTGAGCCTGCGCGGTCTGTACGGCGCGATCGCCATCGTCACGCAGGATCCATTTCTCTTCTCGGCAACGGTCCGCGAGAACATCCGCGTCGGCCGGCCCGGCGCGACGGACCGGGAGGTCGAAGCCGCCGCGACCACGGCCGACATTCACGACGACATTCTGGCAATGCCGGACGGCTATCTCACGCTGATCGGACAGGGGGGAGGACGTGCCCTCTCCCGCGGGGAAGCGCAACGGGTGAACATAGCGCGTGCCGTACTGAAAAATGCGCCCATTCTGCTGCTCGACGAGGCCACCTCCAGCCTCGATTCACAAGCCGAACTGCGTGTGCAGCGGGCGATAGACAGGCTGACAGCCGGCCGGCTCGTCGTTACCGTCGCCCACCGCCTATCCACGCTTCGTAATGCCAGTCGCATCCTGGTGTTGAGCGGCGGGCGGGCGGCCGGGCTCGGCACACACCACGAGCTTCTCTCCCGCTGCGAGACGTACCGCGCCCTCTGGGAGGCGCAGAGCGGCGAAACCGCCCAATTGCCATTGCGCCACGCCGAGGCGTCATGATCCACTTCGTGGTGCCCGAACCGCAGGCCTTCAGCATTCGCGAGTATCTGGCGGTTTGGGGTGAGCCGATCTCCAGCCGCATGCAGGTTACCTTCTACCACGACCTGCCGAACCTGACGATTGCCGCTCCCGGCACCTGGGTATTCGCCGCCCTCGATCAGCTCTCACCCCCCCTGCGCGCCCTCACGAAAGGCATTTGCACTCAGCTCCTCGAGGCTGGTGTGCGCGTGCTGAACGATCCGTCTTCGACTCTCGACCGATTCGCGCTCCTTCAGGCTCTGCATCACCGCGGCCTCAATGATTTTCGGGCAACGCGAGCAACCGAACCGATAGGCGAACTGCGGTATCCGGTCTTTCTTCGCGATGAGCGATCGCACGGCGGACCGCTTTCACCTCTGCTCCACTCGCCAGGCGAGGTGAGCCACGAAATCGGCCGCGCGCTGGTGCGAGGCCGCCGGATTCGCGATCTGATCCTGATCGAGTATTGCGACACCGCGGATGTGGATGGTTGCTACCGCAAGTACAGCGCATTCGCGGTGGGATCCGCCGTGATCCCGCGAAGCGTCGCGTACGGGCACCGATGGATGCTCAAGCATCACGGCACGGAATACTCTCGCGGCATGGTGGAAGAGGAGCGAGAGTACGTGACCGGAAATCCGCACGAGCGGGAGCTCGCGGAGATATTCGCGCTCGCCCGGGTGGAATACGGGCGAATTGACTACGCGCTCAAGGAGGGCGCGATCCAAACCTGGGAGATCAATTTGAATCCCACGATCGGACGGGGAACGCGACCTCCGAGCGGGCGAATTCCCCTGGAGTTCGAACCCATCCGGCAGGAGAGCAAGGAGCACTTCTATCGGCGCTTTCGCGAAGCCTGGGAGTACGTCGACTTGGAGGCCGGTGGCGCTATGCCCCTGACGCTTCATCTCGACTCGGGACTTCGCCGGGAGGCGCGCCAAGACAGTGCACCACCGCGCCCAATGTTCCAGGGCTTCCGTGCCGCTCTGCGCCCGTTCCGACCGCTGCTCGACCCGATCGCGAGGCGTCTCTTTCCCGAGATTGGGAGGTTGGCACGGCGGGGCCCTCGCGCCCCCGGCTGAGAGGTTGCCCCGCCTTGGCGTAGACGACCTCACGAGCCAAGGGATCACGGGAAGCGGCGAGATCGGCCTCACCCTTCAGGATTGTTCTTGCTGGCCGAGGTTGTCTGACGCGTATCGATGTTTCAAGTTGTGCAAGGCGATCCGCAAACTTTGGCATCACCGATCCGTAACACTTCGGAAGTCTGGGGAGCGCCACGGAAGTAATCTGTTTTCTGCGTGAGACAGCCCAGACTTCACGCCCGAAGCGTCCGGTAGCTCGTTCTCCCTTCTTGGCCAGGCTGCGTGCAAATCGTCATCCTAGGCGTCAATCATGAGAGCGCTCCCGTCGCAATCCGGGAGCGACTTGCGATTCCGGAGAGTGACCTCCCAATCGCCCTCCGTGAGCTTCACGAGCTCGTGGCGGAGTGCTACCTGCTCTCCACCTGCAACCGAACCGAGCTCTACGCCTTTTGCGGGCATGAATCCAGCGGCGCGGAAATACTCCGACGCTGGATTGGAGCGCGCTCGGGGCTGACGATCGCCGAGGTACAGCAGTACACCTATGTACACGGACATGCGGCAGCTGTAAGGCACGCGTTCCGTGTGGCAGCGGGCCTCGATTCAATGATCGTCGGCGAAGACCAGATACTCGGACAGGTTCGGCGTGCGCTCGGCTCGGCGCGTGCAGCCGGCACGCTGGGGCCGATACTCGACCGGCTCGGCAGCTCGGCACTCGCCTGCGGAAAGCGCGCGCGGACCGTGACGGCGCTGAACCAGCAGCCCGCCTCGGTTGTTTCGGTAGCCCTCCACGCGGCATCGCGAAAGCTCGAGACTTTCGATGGCGCCAAGACTGTGGTGATCGGGAGCGGGCGTACCGCGTCGCTGGCGTTGTCGCACCTCCTGCGCACATCGCCGGCACGCGTGACTGTGGTGAACCGCAGCCCCGATCGGGCGGCGGCGCTGGCTCTGGTATACGGAGTGGAAGCAGCGCCCTGGCAGGCCCTTCCCGAGCTTCTTGCGGACGCAGATGTGATAGTCAGCTGCACGGCTGCACCGCGGCCGGTGCTCACAGCAGGGATGCTGCGCGCAGCTCGCGAGGCGTCGTCTGCGTCAAAGCTGGTCTGCGTGGATCTCGGCGTGCCCCGCGATATCGATACGCAGGCACGCGAGCTGGAGGGCGTGCTCGTGCTCGACCTCGACGCATTGGGATCCGACGCGTCGGAGATTCGCAGCCAGCGCCACCGGCAGGTCGAGGCAGCGGAAGAGCTGGTGCTGGATGAGGTCGACCGTTTCATCTCGTGGTGGCGCGATCGCGACGTTGCCCCCGTCATAACGCTGCTGCACGAGCGCATGCAGCGTATTCGATCGGCGGAGCTCGAGCGCGCGCTTTCCCGGCTCTCCGATGCATCTCCGAACGACCGGGAAGTGATGCGCGCAATGACTGTCCGCATCACTTCGAAGCTGCTGCACGAGCTTACCATCGCACTCAAGCGCGACCCCGAAGGTGCGAACATGGCCGCGATGCTCGACCGGATGCTGCACCTGACCGAAGCGGGCCGAGCGGCACCTGACGACGGACCATCCGGCGGCGTGCACGCCAGACCTCCCAATTCAAGTGATCTGACCGCGTGAGCACCCCCGATACAGCATCGGCTCGCAGTTCGTCGGTTCCGCCCTCGCAATTCGTTCAATATCTCTTTCTGAACATCGACCGGCAGTGGCGTCTGCTGGATGACGACGTTCGCCTGCACGGCCAGGAGGAATTCGCCGCGGTGATTCGCGCTGCCGCGCCCGGGGTCACGACCTTTGCGTATACGACGCTGGGCCTCAAGGTGGGAGCGCAACTCATGCTCTGGTGGAAGACGGACACACCGGATCAAATGCAGTCCACGCTCGGGCCTCTGCTCCGAACCGGGCTCGGGCGCTACTGCGATGTCTCCTACTCGCTATGGGGATATACGCGGCCGTCCATCTACACCAAGCGGCATACTGCGCAGGAACACGCACTGGGCGAGGAAACGAGGCTGCGCTACCTGATAGTATACCCGTTCGTAAAGACGATGGACTGGTACTTGATGAGCTGGGAGGCGCGGCAGGGAATGATGAACGAGCACATTCGAGTGGGGCACGAGTTCGACGACGTGCGCCAGGTGCTGCTCTACGCAACCGGGCTCGACGACCAGGAGTTCATTGTCGCCTATGAGACCGAGAAGCTCGAGCGCCATCAGGATCTGGTTATCGCGTTGCGCGCAACGGAGGCGCGCCGCTACACGCTGCGCGACACGCCGATTTTCACCGCGGTTCACCGTTCGCTCGAAGACGCACTAGCGCTCGTCGGATGAGCGCGGCACCTCGCGCTCGACAGGCGGCGCAGCCGCTACTGGTGCGAGCGGCGTGGGGCGAGCCGGTGGAGCGCACGCCGCTGTGGATGATGCGGCAGGCGGGACGGGTGCTCCCGGAGTATCGAGCGTTGCGGGAACGGTGGTCGCTGCTCGAGATCTCACGCCAGCCGGAGCTGGCGGCGCGCGTGACGTTGCAGCCGCTGGACCACATGCCGCTCGACGCCGCGATTCTCTTTGCCGACATCATGACGCCTCTGGACGGGGCGGGTGTGGCGCTCGACATCGTGGAGGGTGTTGGGCCGGTGATCGAGTCGGCGGTGCGTAGCGAGGCGGATGTGAAGGCGCTGCGCCCGCTCGAGCCCGAGGCCGACGTGCCTTACGTGCTCGAAACGTTGCGTGTGCTGAGGCGAGAGCTCGATCCCGAAATAGCGCTGATCGGATTCGCCGGTGCGCCGTTCACGCTCGCTTCGTATCTGATAGAAGGGCGTCCTACCCGGACGTTCACCAGGACCAAGACGATGATGTACTCCGAGCCCGCGTTATGGCACGAGCTCATGGCGCGTCTCAGCACGCTCACGGTTACGTATCTGCGGGCGCAGATCAACGCTGGAGCCGATGCGGTGCAGCTGTTCGACAGCTGGGTCGGGGCGCTCGCGCCTGACGACTACGCGAGCCATGTCGCACCCTACACTACCCGCATCTTCACCGCGCTGCGCGAGACCACGCACGTTCCACTCATTCATTTCGGAGTTGGGACGGCCACGTTGCTCGAGGCAATGCGGACGAACGGCGCGACTGTAATCGGGCTCGACTGGCGTGTGCCGCTCGACGAGGGTTGGGCGCGCGTTGGCCATGACCTCGCCGTGCAGGGGAATCTCGATCCCGCCATCCTGTTCGCTCCGCGGACGGTCATCTCGGAGAAGGCGGGGGACGTGTTGCGGCGGGCCGCGGGCCGGCCGGGCCACATCTTCAATCTGGGGCACGGCATACTGCCTGGCACTCCGCTCGATGGCGCAATCCACCTCGTACACACAGTTCGCGAACAGAGCGCGTCGATTCACGCCGGTTCGATGCCCATCCTTCCTCTTTCCGGTTGACCGCTGTCCAATGTGCACTGCCATCCTGCTGCTGGCGTACGGAACGCCGTCCACGCCTGACGAGGTGGAGCCCTATTTCACGCACATACGAGGCGGACGCACGCCGTCGGCAGAAGCGGTGAGCAGGCTCAGGGAGCGGTACCAGTTGATAGGGGGGCGGACCCCGTTGCTCGAGATCACCATGCAGACGGCGGCTGAGCTGCAAGCCGTCCTCGACGCACGCGCGCCATCCGCGTATCGCACCTACGTCGGGATGAAGCATTGGCACCCGTTCATCGGCGATACGGTACGGCAGATGGACGCCGATGGCGTCCGGCGCGTGATCGCTATCGTGCTCGCGCCGCACTACTCGCGATTGAGCGTGGAGGGATATCGAGCCTACCTCGACGAGGCGCTCGAAAATCTGGCCGCGCCACCCGAGGTCCGTTTCGTCCAGAGCTGGCATCTGCAACCCGAGTTCATCGAGATGATGAG
>CAZPCC010000271.1:0-9448 GCA_964584905.1 uncultured Gemmatimonadaceae bacterium
CTGCTCGAGGCACAGCGGCTGGAATCGCGCACGAACTTCGACATCGAGATGATGCTCGAGATAGGCACCTGCGCCGGTATCGAGAACTACTCCCGCCATCTTTCGGGTCGACAGGCAGGGGAGCGCGCGGCGGTCCTGTTCGACTATTTCCCGGAGGACTTTCTCGTCGTCGTCGACGAGTCGCACGTCACGCTGCCGCAGATCGGGGGAATGTTCAACGGCGACCGCGCCCGCAAGCTCACCCTGGTCGACTACGGATTCCGGCTGCCGAGCGCGCTCGACAACCGGCCGCTGATGTTCGATGAGTTCCTGAGCCTGACGCCGAAGGCGGTGTTCGTCACGGCTACGCCAGGCGAGCTGGAGCTGCAGCTGTCCGAAGGGGTGGTGGTCGAACAGATCATCCGCCCGACCGGCTTGATAGATCCGGTAATCGACGTGCGGCCGGTCCGCGGCCAGGTCGACGATCTGCTCAACGAGATCAGGGTGCGCGAGCGGCTCGGCGAGCGGGTGCTGGTTACCACGCTCACCAAGCGGATGGCCGAGGATCTCACCGACTACCTGCAGCAGATGGGGGTTCGGGTGAGGTACATGCACGCCGACATCGATGCGATCGAGCGTATGGAGATCGTGCGCGGACTGCGGTTAGGCGAGTTCGACGTCCTGGTCGGGATCAACCTGCTGCGCGAGGGGCTGGACCTGCCGGAGGTGTCGCTGGTGGCGATTCTCGACGCCGACCAGGAAGGGTTTCTGCGCAGCGACCGATCGCTCATTCAGACGGTTGGGCGTGCAGCGCGGCACGTGTCGGGTACGGCGATCTTCTACGCCGACAGGATCACCGGGTCGATGAAGCGCGCAATGGACGAGACCGACCGGCGCCGCGAGATTCAGGTGGCGCACAACCTGGAACACGGCATAACGCCACGCAGCATCATCCGCGATGCGAACGAGGTGCGGTTCACCACGCGGGTGGCCGATGCGCGGGTGGAGAAGGCCGGAGTAAAGCGGGTGAGCGAGCGGCCCGCCACCTTTGCGAGCGAGATGGACATCGTCGCGCGCATCGAAGAGGTGGAGGCGGCGATGAAAACCGCGGCGCAGGAGCTGGACTTCGAGGCGGCGGCCGCGCTGCGCGACGAGCTGTTCGAGCTCAAGACCCGGCTGGGCGACAAGCCGGGCTCGGCGCCTCGCCGGGACCGTGCGGGGGCCGCGCCCGGCGGCGGCCGGTGACGCACCACGAGCTGCATCACCGGGTGCCGTCGCTGGCCGCGCACGGGCGAATAGCGATGACCGAAGCGGAGCTCGTCGAGTGGGGTGAAGCGCTGGGGCGGGCGGCCCGGCCGCCACTTATCGTGGCGCTGACCGGGGATCTGGGAGCGGGCAAGACGACGCTCGTCAAGGCGATCTGCCGGGGCGCCGGCGTCGGCGAGCCGGTGACCAGTCCGACATTCGCGCTCGTGCACGAGTATGCCGGCACGCTGGGCGTGGTCTATCACATCGACCTGTACCGCCTGGCGACGCCTGACGAACTGACGTCGATCGGCTGGGACGACCTGATAAGCGCGAGCGCCCTGCTGCTGGTGGAATGGGCAGATCGCGCCGGCGACCGACTGCCGGCCGACATCGTGCCGATCGCGCTCGAGCACGTGGAGGGAGATCCGGAGCGCCGGATTCTCATGGCCGGGTGACGGCGGAGCTCACGCTCGCCATCGAGTCTTCAACCTACCTGGCCAGCTGCGCGCTCTTTGTGGGAGCCGGACCCGAACCCGACGCGGAGTACGAGGTACCGACGCGTGGCGCGCCTGGCGAGCGGCTGCTGCCGGCGATCGCCGGAATGCTCGGCGAGAGGGGGATCTCACCGCTCGAGCTGACCCGGGTTGTGTGCGGCGCCGGACCCGGAAGCTTCACAAGCCTCCGCGTAGGCGCGTCGCTGGCAAAGGGATTCGCCTGGTCCGCGGGAGTGCCGCTGGTATCAATGCCGTCGCTTTCGCTGCTTGTGATGAGCGGCAAGTTAGCGCAGCAAGCAGGCCGGTACCTCGCGGTGATGGATGCCATGCGGGACGAACGGTTCGTGCAGGGAATAGAGATCGGTGCGGACGGAACCCTGGCGACGATCACTTCACCGGCGCGCATTGGAGCGGCCGAGGTGCCGGCCTGGGCAACCCGCCTGCATGCGCGGACGATCGGGCCGGGGACCGGCGTCGAGATCGTCAGGCACCCACACGCCAGAGGGGCATTTCGGCTGCCTGACGAGTTGTTGCGCGAAGTTGACGTGGCCGGCTGGGAGCCCGAGTACGGCCGGTTGGCGGAGGCGCAGGTGAAATGGGAGGCAGCGCACGGGCGGGAGCTGAGAAAAGCGGGAATAGGGAATCGGGAATCGGGAATCGACGAAGAGCGGGAAAAGGGAAACGGGAAAGGGGAAACGGGGCGGTACCAGGTTGGGTCGTGAACATCGTAGTCCGAGCATACGGCGAGTTGACTGGCACTAACGCTCATGGTTATGAGGATAAAACGGATCTGACCGGATGCTTCGGATCTGATCACGTGTGGATCAGGCTCGGCTTGTCGCTAGGAATCTGCGAGAACAGAGAGGGCTGTTTTCCAGGAACTCTCCAGCAGACGGAGAAAATCCGCAGTATCAGCTGTTTCCGCCTCATCCGTACAAACCATGAGCGTTAGTGCCCGTCAACTCGTCGTAGCCTGGAACTACGATGGTTATCATGCAGTACCGACCGTTTCCCATTTCCCCTTTCCCATTTCCCGCTTTTCTCAGTTCCCAATCGTGCAACCGGCAACGATTCGCGCGGCGATACCAGGCGATCTCGACGCGATCGTCACGATCGAGCGGGCGGCCTTTTCGGATCCTTGGAGCCGCGCGTCGTTCGCCGCGCTGATCGGCGAGCCAATGGTGCACTTTGCCGTGGCAGAGGCCGACGATCTGGTTCTCGGCTACGTTGTGGCGTGGTTCATTGCCGGGGACTGTGAAATCGGGAATCTTGCAGTGCTCGAGTCGCGGCGCGGGCGAAAGACTGGTGGCCAGCTTCTCGATTCCGCACTGCGCGAAGCGCACGTTCGAGGTACGCAGTCGGTATATCTCGAGGTACGCGAATCGAACCTGGTGGCGCAGCACATGTATGGCGCACGTGGTTTCGTGCGCGTCGGGCGCCGACGAAGTTATTATCGAAGGCCGGAGGAGGACGCGTTCATATTGCGTCTGGCGATGAGTCCTCCCAGGGACGACGAGCGCCACCGGCGCTGATTCCACCGTTGCGGCGCGATTATGGTGCGGGCGCCGCGCCAGGCTGTTCTTAACATCAGGCACCGAACATCAGGTACCGAGCAATAACGCTCTTCGCCAGGAGGCAATGTGAGCCGGAGTTTGAACAAGGTGACGCTGATCGGGAATCTCGGCGCAGATCCCGAGGTGCGCACGACGACGGGTGGCGGCCGTGTCGCCACCTTTTCCCTCGCCACCAGCCGCAGCTGGAACACTCAGGGCGGCGAGAAGCAGGAAAAGACCGAGTGGCACCGCTGTGTGGTGTGGAACAGCAAGGTCTCCACGCTCGCGGACATCGTCGAGCGATACCTGAAAAAGGGCGACAAGGTCTATGTCGAAGGCCGCATCGAATACCGCCAGTGGCAGGACAAGGAAGGGCAGACTCGCTACACCACCGAGATCAACGTGCGAGAGCTGCTGATGCTCAGCGGACGTGCAGGCGGTGGGGGCGAAGGCTACGAGGGCGACGCCCCATCGCGCTCCCGCGCCCCGGCAGCCCAGCGATCGGAGTCCTCCGGCAAGTCCTCGGGTGACGGCTACGAGGAGTTCACGATCGACGAGGAAGAGGACGATCTGCCATTCTGAGGGTCGGGGGTTGGGGGTCGAGGGTGTCCGGATGACTAGCGCGCGACGCGGAGAACACCCCGCGTCGTGTCGTGCTTCGACTCTAGACAGTTGGGCCAGCGGCAGCTGCTGGACTGAGAAATAACTTCAGCAGTAGCGGACTAAACTCAGCTGCCACAAGGGCATCCCGCCAGCTAATGTAATTTCTCAACGCGAAGCCGCAGGATTGCTTCTGAGTGCTTCCGCAACGAGAAAAAGACCTCAACCCGACGTCTCCCTACCAACCCCCGACCCCCGACCCGCGCCCCTCGTTACGCCCTCCCGCACTTCCGCGTCACTTCGATAGCGCCCTGACCCTGACCCCTGGTCCCTAATCCCTGGGGACCCTGGTCCCTGGTCCCTGACCCCTGGCCCCTCATTCGATGATCCGACGTCACGCTGCGAACACTCTGACGCGCTTCCATTCGCGGCGGGTGCCGCTGCTGCTTGCCGCTTTGTGCGCCCTCCATGCGGCAATGCCGCTACGCGCGCAGGAAGTGGTAGTCGCTCAGAGCACCCATCTCGTTCGCGATGGCGATACTCTGTGGGATCTTTCCCGCGCATATCTCAATGATCCGTTCCTGTGGCCCGAGATCTACCGGCTGAATCCGGAGATCGTCGAGGATCCGCATTGGATCTATCCCGGCGAGCTGCTCCAGCTGCCAGCCGGTTCCGCGCCCGCTACCGCAGCAATGGTCGAGGAGCGCGTACAGCCGTTGGCCACGGTCTTCGACCTGCAGCCGCGGGCTACAGTGACCCAGCCGACGCTCGTCCGGCATGTCCCGGTAAGCGGAGCCCCGCTCCGCGTGCGGGCGCTGGGTGAGCACGAGTTCATTGCCGCCCCCTGGGTAGACAGGCGCGGTATACCGGCCAATTCGGGGGTGCTGCTCGAGGCGGTCGCCCCGTCTGGAATCGCCGTGTCGCAGCTGCCGGAGTTCCTGCAGCTGTTCGACCGGATGTACGCCACGCTCCCCGCAGGAAGCGTAGGAGCCGAGGGCGAGCGGTTCCTCGTGGTCACCGAGGGTCCCGGTATCACGGATTCAACGGCGTTGGTGTATCCCACCGGAATCGTCGAAGTACAGCGCCGCCCCGATGGCGAAGCAGCGACGGTCAGCGTTCTTCACCTGTTCGGGCCGATGAAGGTTGGGCAGTGGCTGATTCCGCTTCCTGTGCTCTCGATCGCCGATGAGGTGCTGCCCACGCCCGTGGAGCTGGGCATGATGACGTCCGTGCTATGGATAGCGGCAAACGACCTTCTGCCGACCATACAGGACTACATCGTTCTGGATTCACACGGCCGCAACGGCGTGTCGCTCGGCGATCAGTTCACCTTGCTCAGGCCGCGCCGCACGCTCCTTGACGGCTCGACGGTTCCGGAAGAGCCGATTGCTCTGGGAAGGGTGGTTCGAGTGAGCCTTCACGGCGTCACTGTGATGCTCATCGACCAGCGCCATCCCTCGATTGAAATCGGCACACGCGCCCGCCTGACGGCCAAGATGCCGTAAGGCGATTCACTACCCGCGTTGCAACTGGCGCCGCGAGCCTCCGCTCGCGGCGCCGTTGCATCGCACGTACCGAGCTTCCGGGCCGCGCCGCCTTCCGGCTCCCGCTTCTCCTCTCATTCCACTAGGATTCGGCGACTGTACTTCGAATCCATTCGAACAGGGACGCATGGCACGCACAGCACTCGTCACCGGCGGCGCCGGTTTCATTGGATCCCACGTGGCCGACCTTCTGGTCACCGAAGGCCACGAAGTCACCGTTCTGGACAACCTGACGAGTGGCAAGCGCGAGCAGGTACCGCGCAGCGCCACCTTCATCGAGGCCGATATCACCTCACCCGAAGCGGCCGCGCTCGTACGCGATTCGGGGTTCGACGTGATATGTCATCTCGCGGCGCAGATAGACGTGCGCAAGAGCGTGGCCGATCCGGCGGCCGATTCCAGGCTCAACATTGGCGGGTCGCTGAACCTGCTCGAAGCGGTGCGGCAGGGAAGCCCGCGAACGCGATTCATCTTCTCGTCCACCGGTGGGGCCGTCTACGGCGATCTGGTGCCGATGCCTGTCGAGGAAACGGCCTCCAAGGATCCGCAGTCGCCATACGGTACGGCGAAGCTGAGCGTGGAGTACTACATGGGGTATTACGCCCGCGTGCACGGACTCGATACGGTCGCCCTCCGTTATGCAAACGTGTACGGGCCGAGGCAGGACCCGCACGGTGAGGCTGGAGTGGTGGCGATCTTCTGCAACCGCATTCTGGACGGGACCGCGCTCACCGTATTCGGCGATGGCAGGCAGACGCGCGATTACGTCTATGCGCCCGATGTTGCGCGTGCGAATCTGCTCGCCTGCACGGCCGAGTTGCCTTCAATGACGACGCTCGACAGTCGCGCCTTCAACATCGGTACGTCGATCGAGACGGATGTACTGAAGCTGGCCGATATTCTCAAACGCACCGGCAAGTCCGAGGTCGCCGTGAACCATTCTCCGGCGCGGGCGGGTGAGCAGATGCGGTCGGCGGTCCAGATCGCCAAGGCCAGGCGAGCACTGGGCTGGGAGCCCAGTGTACCGCTCGAAGAGGGGCTGGCGAACACCTTCGAATGGTTCGCCATGCAGCGAAGCGGGGCGCGGTCGTGACCGTGTTGTGGGCGCAGGTCGGCGCCGCTGTGCCGACCTCGCCGTGGGAGATGGTGGTGCACTCCGGGCCGCTCATCAAGGTCGTACTGGCGGTGCTGGTGATCCTCTCCCTGGTCAGCTGGGCGGTCATGTGGTCCAAGTGGCGGCAGTTGCGGGAGGTCGCCGCGGCAGGGCGCACCTTCATGCGGGAGTTCGAACGCGCGTCGTCGCTCGAGGAAGTGTCCGAAGTGGCGCGGCGCAGCAAATCGAGTCCCTACACGCGTGTGTTCACGCGCGCTCTCAACTTCTTTGCCGAGATGAAGCCCGGTGCCTTACGAGAGGCGACCGGATCGCCGTTGAGCGGCTCGCAGGTCGAGGCGCTGCGATTGGTGCTCGATTCCGAAACGGCGGGAGAGCGCGACCGCTTCGGCCAGTACATTCCGTGGCTGGCGGTGATCGGCACGTCGAGCCCGCTGATCGGCCTGCTCGGCACGGTGCTGGGTGTAATCGATGCCTTCGTCGGCATTGCCACGAGCGGATCCGGCAACCTGAGCGCCGTTGCGCCGGGCGTAGCCGAAGCGCTGATCGCTACCGCCGCCGCGCTCGCCGTGGCCATTCCGGCGATCTTCGGGTACAACATCTTCGCGAGCCAGGTGAACCGGCTCGAGAGCGAATTGGAGAATTTCGGATCGGAGCTGATTGCGTTGATGGTTAGAGAGGGGAGGATTTGAAGGTCAGGAAATAGGAAATCGGAATTGGGAAATAGGGCGGGTGAGCGTCGATTTTGTGGTAGTGGCGGCGGGGATCTCGCTATGGGATTAACGCCGATGCGTTTCGGAATATCCCGATTCCTTCCACGGTTCGCATTTCAATCGACGCACACGACCCCTGATTCCTAATTCCTATTTCCTAATTCCTATTTCTTAATTCCACCATGCCCAGACATCGAAAACGCGGCGGTCTGCCGCTGAATGCAGATATCAACGTGGTGAGCCTCATCGATGTGATGATGCTCCTCATGGTGATCTTCATGATCACCGCGCCAATGATGCAGGGCGGAGTGGA
Source organism: uncultured Gemmatimonadaceae bacterium (assembly GCA_964584905.1). Classification (GTDB taxonomy): domain Bacteria; phylum Gemmatimonadota; class Gemmatimonadetes; order Gemmatimonadales; family Gemmatimonadaceae; genus JALZIF01. The sequence goes on from CAZPCC010000271.1 coordinate 7,556, forward strand.
TGTGGCGCTGCCGCGGGCGGAGGCGCGGCCGCTCGAGGCACGGAGCGGGGTGGTAGTCTCGGTGAACCGGCAGGGGGAGATCTACGTCGATCAGACGCGGCTCACCTACGACGAGTTCGTCGCCAGCTTCTCTTCACTTGTCGCACAGAGCGGTCGTGAGGGCGGCATCTACCTGCGTGCGGACGAAGGAGTGCCGTACGGGACCGTCGTCAGGGTACTGGCGACAATGCGGGCTGCCGGAGTAGGGGATGTGGGGCTGGTCGCGGAGCCGGAGGCAATTCGCTGATGCTCCGGCGCCGCTCGTCAGGCGGCGCGCTCGGAGCCGGCCCGTTCGGCTTCTCGGCCGCGCTGCACGTGATACTCCTGGCGGGAATGTTCATTGCGCGTCCGGACACACCGCGGATGAGGGCGCCTGTTTACCGGGTCGATCTCGTGGCCGCTCCTCCTGGACCGCGCGCCGTAGGGGAAGTACGGCCACCGCAGGCCGACCCGCCGCCGGCTCAGCCCGAGCAACCGCCCCCACAGCGGCCGGAGCAGCTCATCACCGAGCAGATGCCACCGCCGCCCACCACGCGGCCTCAGGTGCGCCGCCCGCCTGCACCCGCCACCCCATCGCCCACGCAGACGACCACGCCACGCACGCGCACTCCAGCGCCGGCGGCGGGGGGTGGGCCCGAGGGAGGACGGGGCACGGACGTCGCCAATGTGCGCACCGAGGGGATCGAGTTCCCATTCCCCGGGTACCTCGAGAATATCGTACGGCAGATCGCGCTGAGGTTCAGCCCGCCGGGTAACGCCGATTTGCGGGCAGAGGTGAAGTTCCTCATCCGGCGCGACGGCTCGGCTGAGATCGTGCAGTTCATGACCCGCTCGGGAGCGTTCGCTTTCGACCTCGAGGCGCAGGGAGCCATCGAGCAGGCGGGGAACGTGAAAGCATTCGGCCCACTGCCCCCGGGATACGAGAACGACGTGCTGACGGTCGTCTTCAGCTTCGATCCTCGAACCATTCGTTGAATATCGTGAATAGAATTGGAACAGCGTGGATGGTGCTTGCCTGTCTGGCAGCGCCGCTCGGCGCGCAGGATACGACGCAGGTGCGCATCGGCCTCACCTATCAGGCCGGTGTGCAGCCGACGGTGGTCGTGTTGCAGGTGGGGGGCGCTCTTGGCGACAGCGCTCAGGCGATCCTGGCACGCGATCTGGAGAACGGCGATCGGATCCGGGTCACGACCGGCCCGGGGGCGATGGCGTTCGCGGCCGCGCTCGGGCAGAGCGGCCAACCGCCCAACTACGAGCTCTGGCAACGTCTCGGCGCTGCCGGTGTGCTGCACGCCGACATGCTGCCTAACGGAATCAGGGTGCGCCTCCACGACGTGGAGGGCCGGGAGCTCGAGGCGGCGCGGGACTTTCCCCTGTACGGCAATCCACTGAGCGGCGAGTGGCGCATGGCTTTGCACAGCGTTTCCGACGAAGTCGAGCGGTGGATCACCGGTACGCGCGGTATCTCGCAGACGCGCATCGCCTTCGTGCGAGGCGGACGCATACACATCGTGGACAGTGACGGGGCGATGGACCGGCCGGTGAGTCCGGCTGGAGGTGCGCTTTCCCCCAACTGGCACCCGAACGGCAGTGCCGTTGCATACAGCATGTTCGGGGAGCGGGGCACCGAGATTCACGTGCTCGACCTGGCGACAAACCGCGAACGGCGGTTGTCCGGAACCACGCGTGGGCTCAATATTACTCCGGATTGGACGCCGCGCGGTGATTCCATCGTGTATGCCCACGGTGAGGAGAGCGGCACCGATCTGTTCATTGCCGGTGTGGAAGGCGGTGAGGCGCGACGCATTACGGTCGGACGGGGGACGGACAATACGTCGCCTTCGCTCAGCCCGG
>CAZPCC010000272.1:0-2458 GCA_964584905.1 uncultured Gemmatimonadaceae bacterium
AGGCGGCGGTAGCGCTTGCCTATCGAGCCGCTGTCGTCGTAGAAGGAGTTGATGCCCGCTGCGCGGAACGACTTCTGGATGCGCTCGGCCATCTCCGGCATGCCGTCCTTCTTCACGAGCGGCAGCACGGCGACCTTCACCGGTGCGAGGCGCGGGTGGAGGCGCATGACGACGCGCTGCTCGCCTTCGACCTCCTCCTCATGGTACGCGTCGGCGAGCGCGGCCAGCACGACGCGGCCGACGCCGACGGCGGTCTCGATCACATAAGGCAGGTAGCGCTTGCTGCGATCGACGGGATCCACATACTCCTGCTTGCGGCCGGAGTACTCCTGGTGACGGCGCAGGTCGAAGTCCGTGCGGTTGTGTACACCCTCGAACTCCTGCCAGCCGAACGGGAACTCGTACTGAATGTCGAACGCCTTCTTTGCGTAGTGCGCAAGCTCGTCCGGACCGTGCTCGTCGAACCGGAGCTTCCCGGGACGGATGCCGAGCGCCTGCACCCACTCCATGCGCTGCGCCTTCCAGTACTCGAACCACTCGTCATCGGTGCCGGGCTCCACGAAGAACTGAAGCTCCATCTGCTCGAACTCACGCGTCCTGAAGATGAAGTTGCCCGGCGTGATCTCGTTGCGGAATGCCTTGCCGATCTGCGCGATGCCGAACGGCACGCGCTGTCGTGTGCTCGTGGCGACGTTGTGGAAGTTCACGTAGCTGCCCTGCGCGGTCTCGGGCCGCAGGTATATCGCCGCCGCCGAATCCTCGACGGGGCCCATGAACGTCTTGAACATCAGATTGAACTGGCGCGGCTCCGTGAGCTGGCAGTCGCTGTGCTCTCCGGGCTTCCTGCTCGGCTTGCGCGGGCACTGCGCATTCTCCATCTGGTCCGCCCGGAACCGCGCCTTGCACGTGCGACAGTCGATCAGCGGGTCCGTGAACCCGGCCACGTGGCCGCTCGCCTCCCACACGCGCGGGTGCATCAGGATCGCGGCATCGAGACCCTCGACATCGTCGCGCTCGTGCACCATCGAGCGCCACCATGCCTCCTTGACGTTGCGCTGAAGCTCGACGCCGAGCGGGCCGTAGTCCCACACGGAACCTGTACCGCCGTATATCTCCGAAGACTGGAAGATGTAGCCGCGCCGCTTGCACAGCGACACCAGCTTCTCCATCAGGTCTGAACCGTTCGACATTGGGCTCGGCATGGAAGTTCAAAGCGCCCCGTGCGGGCGCAGCCGGGAAAGTAGGGCGCCCACGGGGGAGCAGCAACGCCGGCGCGGATGGGTGGGCAATGCGAAGACCGGCCAGGGCCCGGGGGGACCGGGAGGCTGAGAGGACCGGCTCCAGGCGCCGGCCGCTCAGCCACTCAGCCTCGGTTCAGGTCCTCTGCCGCGGCTCGGCGGGACAGGCCTCTTCGAGCCAGCCGGTTTCGATGCGGAACAGACCCACTCGCTGCGCGGTGACTACATATCCTGCCCACAGCATGACACCGCCGAACGCGACGACGCCGAGCAGACCGGAGCCGACCATCGTGCAGAGCGAGCCGAACGCGAACATCATCACGGCGACGCCGATCATACCGGCATCGTGCTCGCCGTCATTGACGTAGCGACCCCGCGCCACCGCTAGAGCGGCGCCCGCACCGGCAAAGCCGATCACCGCGAAGACAAGGAGAACCAGATGCAATCCGGCGGTCATCATGACGCGCCTCCTTCCCTGCTTACTACATTACACCTCAGTCGGACCGATCACAGGAGCAAGAATGAAACCAGACGAGCGATGAAAAAAGGGGCCGCCTGAGCGACCCCCTTTCCTCGCGACTGCCACGATCCGCTCAGCCGAGCGAATGCAGGACCTGGCGCAACCGCTCCTCGGGTACGTCGTGCGCAAGTGCGAGAACGTCCGTGCGCGTGCTGCCATGCAGCAGGGGCGGACTCTCACGGTCGGTATCCACTCGCTCCCCGTCCGCGCGATCCACTGCCTCCGGACGGAACAGCAGCCGTCCATGGTACGCGTCGCTGTCCTGCCAGGTCTCGACCATGACGCGCCAGCGCAGGCCGCCCTCTGTTATTCGCCGGATCGACGCAGTGTGCCGATCATCAAGCACCGGTTCGGTGATCATGCATTCTTCTCCTGTCGCATGCCACCCTCATACATGGCAACTCACATGCCGACCCCGAACAGACGCCAACGCCCGCCAAAAAAGCGGGCCGCAACGCGGCCCGCCCCTCACTGCTCCGTCTTCTCGTTCGCGACTTCGCGTAACTGTCGTGACAGCGCGAGCAGCTGCTCGCCCCGTCGTTCCAGCCCATCGGCCAATCGTTGCGCACTGCTCCGGCTCGGCCGCCGTCGCCCGCTGCGCCAGGAGCGCAGCACGTCGTAGCTCAACCCGGCGTCCGCGGCGAGCTGCCGCATGGCAAAGGGTGCGTCGCGCAATACGCGGCGTATCGTCTCGCCCAGT
>CAZPCC010000273.1:0-35711 GCA_964584905.1 uncultured Gemmatimonadaceae bacterium
ATCTTCCCGCTGTGCGACGGGGGTTTCCACACCAAAGGCCATCGCACGCCACCCGGTGCCTCCGGCGGTGACTGCGTCTTCGAATTTCAACGGAGCAACGGGCGCCTTGTGCATGGTGTGCTCGGCAGTTGGTGCGATCCCATCTATAGTGCAACCTCCGCGCCCCTGATCGCCAATCCCGGCATTAGCCGATTTGCACAGGAGCTCCGACTTCCTTCACGTGGAGTGGCATCGCAATGAGGGTAGTGGCAAGGTTTCAGGCTTCGGGGCGGCCGGCCTCCTCCTGGGGATCGGGCCGGCCTTCCGTTCGACGAAAGGGTTTACGTAACGCTATCTGCGGTCAGCCTGTAGGTTACCGCCTGATTATCGAGCGCCCGAGGAGCCATCGATTCCCGATTCCCGATTCCCGATTCCCGATTCCCATTGTGCTTGCCATGGGCAGCCTGCGCAAACCCGCCCGGCGCCACTGGGCGTTAGGCACTATTCGCTCCTTTATCGCTGCTGACCAGCCGATGGTGACGTCGGCCTCACGGAGCCGCGAGTACCCGGCATCGCCGCCCTTTCCCCGATCCGGAGCCTGATGGACTCGTCTCCCACATCCGGAGCGCGTGCGCGGTTTGGCCTGATAGCCGGACCAATCGTGTTCGCAACGATGCTGCTCGTTTCACCCGCCGAGGGGATGCCCGTAATGGCTTGGCGCACGGCAGCAGTGGGCGTGCTGATGGCCATCTGGTGGATTACCGAAGCGATTCCAATTCCGGCCACCGCGCTGCTGCCGCTCGTTCTGTTCCCCCTGCTCGGCGTCGCGACGATCGCGCAGACCACCGGCCCCTATGCCAACCCGGTCATTTATCTCTTTCTGGGTGGATTTCTTCTGGCGATGGCGCTCGAGAGCTGCGGGCTGCACCGGCGCATGGCATTGTCGATCCTGTCGGTGGTCGGCACGCGCCCGGCAAATCTCATTTGGGGGTTCATGGCCGGCACCGCTTTCATCAGTATGTGGGTGAGCAACACGGCGACGGTCGTTATGATGCTGCCGATGGCAACGTCGGTCATCGCCCTCGCACGAGGTGCCATCGAGGGAGAGAGCGTGAAGGTCGGCCCGTTTGAAGTGGCGCTGCTGCTTGGCATCGCGTACGCCGCCAACATAGGCGGACTCGGAACCCTGATCGGCACACCGCCTAACGCATTGCTTGCAGGGTTCATGCTGGAATCCTACGGAGTCCGGATCGGGTTCGGCGAATGGATGCTGCTCGGCGTTCCGTTCGTGGCAATAGGTCTTCCGGTGGCGTGGCTCCTGCTGACCAGGGTACTGCACCCGGTGGGAACGGACCCGGTCGCCGGTGGCGCAGCGCTGCTGGAGCGAGAGCGCGCGGCGCTCGGAGGAATGACCCGGGCCGAGTGGACAGTTGGAACGATCACCGCGCTCACGGCCGCCGCGTGGGTGACCAGGCCGCTGTTCGAACGCCATGTTCCCGCCATGACTGACACCGGCATCGCAATCGCCGGAGCGCTGCTACTGTTCATCATACCGACAGGATGGCGTCCGCTTCAGGTGGCGCTGACGTGGAAGCAGGCAGAGCGGCTCCCCTGGGCAGTTCTCATTCTATTCGGGGGCGGGCTGTCGCTCGCGGCGGCGATTCAGCAGACTGGACTGGCCGACTGGATAGGCGCGGAGCTCGGAGGACTGGCTGGGTGGCCGGTCTTTGCGGTCGTCCTCGTCGTATCGGCCGTGGTTCTGTTTCTCACGGAGCTCACCAGCAATACAGCGACCGCCGCGGCGTTCCTTCCCGTCGTTGCATCGCTGGCGGTGGGAATCGGTGCGGATCCCATGCTGCTCGCCATCCCTACCGCGATTGCCGCGAGCTGCGCATTCATGATGCCAGTGGCGACTCCACCTAACGCCATAGTCTACGGTACCGGGAGGCTTACTATCCCGCAAATGGCGTCCGCCGGGGTGTGGCTCAACCTCTTCTTCCTGGCACTGATACCGACCCTGGTGTTCCTTCTCGCTGGCCGGATCTTCGGCGCCTGATGCCGGTTGCCTTTGATCTGCGACGGCTCACGTGATCACCGTTGGAGCGCTGCGACCTGTGCGCGCCTCGAGCTCCGAGAGCTCGAGTGCGGCGGCCAGATACCCCGCAAGCGCCTCCTGAACATCTCGATCCTGCCGGGTGGGATCGGGCTCGTACGACTCCACGTATAGGCGAAGCGTGGCGCCGACGGTTCCCGTTCCCGAGAGCCGGAATATCAGCCGTGCTCCGGAGTCCAGGACGATACGAAGCCCCCCTCCCGTGCTCACGGAGTCGTCGACGGGATCGCGATAGGAAAAATCCCCGGCCGTGGCCACTCGATCCCCGGCGAGCTGCTTGCCCGGCAGCGACTCCAGCTGCGACTGGAGGTGCTGCATAACGCCACGCGCTGCCTGCAGTGGTATCTCTTCGTAATCGTGGCGCGTGTAGTAGCTTCGCCCATAACGGCGCCAGTGGTGGCGGACGATCTCCTCCACGCCATCCCTGCGCACCGCGAGGATCTGCAGCCAGAAAAGCACCGCCCACAACCCATCCTTCTCGCGGACGTGATCGGACCCGGTTCCGAAGCTCTCCTCGCCGCAGAGCGTGATTCGCCCCGCATCCAGCAGATTTCCGAAGTACTTCCACCCGGTGGGCGTTTCGAAACAGTCTATTCCGAGAGCACGGGCCACGTGGTCGACAGCCTGGCTCGTGGGCATCGAGCGGGCAACGCCTGACAGCTCACGCCGGTATCCCGGAGCGAGAGGCGCATTTGCCGCCAGAATTGCCAGGCTGTCGGAAGGGTTTACGAAAAAGCGTGCACCGAGAATCATGTTTCTATCTCCATCCCCATCCGATGCCGCGCCGAAGTCGGGGGCGGAGGCAGCGAACATCTCCTCGACCAGCTCCGGAGCATACGTCAGGTTGGGATCAGGATGGCCACCACCGAAGTCGAGCAGTGGCTCTCCGCGCGTGACCGTTCCCCGCGGCGCTCCGAGTCGCCGTTCCAGAATTTCCACCGCGTAGGGACCCGTAACGGCATGCATCGCATCGTACCGCATCCTGAACTTGCCGCCGGAGAGCATGGTGCGCAGCGCTTCGAAATCGAACAGCGTTTCCATCAGCTCGGCGTAATCGGCTACCGGATCGATGACATGCACCGTCATCTCACCTAACGTCAGGCTACCGACCGCATCGAGCCCGATATCGGGCGCATCGAGGATCGAGTAGCGCTCGATTCGCCGCGCGTGCTCGGCAATGCGTTGGGAGACCGCTTCCGGTGCGGGGCCGCCGTTCGCCGCATTGTACTTGATGCCGAAATCACCGTCGGGGCCGCCGGGGTTGTGACTGGCCGAGAGAATGATTCCGCCGTCCGCGGCGTACTTACGAATCACGCACGAGGCAGCGGGAGTCGAGAGTATGCCGCTCCGGCCGACGAGAACCCGAGCGACACCGTTCGCCGCGGCAATCCTGAGGACGACCTGAATGGCATGGTCGTTGTAAAAGCGGCCATCGCCGCCCAGAACGAGCGTACCGCCGGCGGGAATCTCCACCGCGTCCAGCGTAGCCTGGACGAAATTCTCCAGATAGTGCGGTTGACGGAACACCTCCACCCGCTTTCGCAAGCCCGAAGTACCCGGCTTCTGGTCATCAAAGGGTCGGGTCGCGACGCTGCGAATCATGACCACTCCTTCCGGTGAACGGGGAGTTTCGTTATGCAGGAGGCATGTGGCACCGCGCCGGTGATGGCGTGGCCAACGCGCGCTACCCCTGGCGCGGCAGACGAATCGAGAACGTCGTGCCCTGCTCCTCGGATGAGCTGACGGCGATAGATCCACCATGCGCGGCCACGATTTGGTCCACGATGTAGAGTCCGAGGCCGAGGTGATGGCGATCGCGGCCGCCATCGGGCTTGACTGCCTTCAGGGCCATGAAGATCCCGCCCATCTGCTCATCTCGAATGACGGGACCCTCGTTCTGCACGGAGATGAGTACTTCGTCCGGCATCCCGTGCGCGGTGATACCTATCGGCGCCTTGTATCCGTGCTGTACCGCATTGCATGCCAGATTCGTCACTGCCTGGGCGAGCCGGTCGGAGTCCCACTCTCCGCGCAGATCTCCGCTCGTTTCGATTTGCAGCACGCTGCCGGGGAACGACGCCGTGATCTCGCCCACGACTTCCTGCAAAACCGCCGTCAGATCAGTGTCTGCTCGCTCGATCGGGACGCCGGAGCCGAAACGGGATCGAGTGAACTCGAGAAGATCCGATACCATCTGGTTCATGCGCCGGGCACTGCTGGAAATCCGACCCACGAGGGTGAGATTCGGTTCCCGGAGCTCATTCGTCTCGAGCACGAAACTCGACGACGTAATGATGGCACCGAGAGGTGTGCGCAGATCGTGGCCGAGAATGGCGAGAAACAGTTCCTGCGAGTGTCCGATCGAGTCGGTATAGCGAACGATCGATTCGGCGATTGCCTGATCTATCGCCTCGTTGAACCGGGTAAGGTCTTCGAGTTCGTCGGCCCCGGCATTGCGAAGGTGCCTCGTCCACAGGCGTATGACGCTCGCGCGCATCGCGCGGAACTCGGCCACCATGTGAGCGATCGAGAAGCCGCTTTCCGCTCTCCCGGCTCCATGCGCCTGCGCAGCGGTGGAAATGTTTTCCTGAATTGCGTCGGATCCCCCGGCAGCCTTGTCCTGCTGCTGCTCCTCTGTTTGTGGCGTTGCGAGGTCACTGGCAATTACTCCGAGCATCTCCTTTGCATGATCCCGGAGCGCCGCGATGTCCATCGAGGCGCCCATGGGCAGACTGCGGGCGAAGGTCTCCCATTCCGAGAGGATCTCTTCCGTGTTCTCTCGAATGAAGTTCGAAAGTGTGGACATCAGCTTCGCTTGAGTGAGGTTGGCAGCCCGCCAGGGTCCGCACAGAGTGGTTGAATCAACACGCAGCGCGCGTGCCCGCAAGCTAGCGATCCGGACCCGATTCTCCATCCGCGGCGCGCTTGGGGCGGTGTGCCGAGGCGCCGGCGGCCTCGAGCGGTGACGCCGGAACCGGTTCGCCTCGTAAGGCAGCCTGGCCCAATCGAGAGTAGTTTATGGAGTTACCCAGGATTCGAGCGCTCTCCTGCGGTGCGTGAAAACCCATCGAATTCTCGGCTTCCACGAAGTCCGCAAAAAACTGCGCGGCTCGCTGGTAGCGCTGCGCTACCACAAACCGCGTCGCAGTGCTGTCCGACGTGCGAGTCGCCTCCAGCGCCTGGACCAGATCGAGGAGCGCGTCGATCGCGATGTTACGTAGCTCGAAGGTCCGATCCTGTATGGTGTAGACCCGTTGCCGGAGCTCCTCCTCGGAGATCTTGTGACAGGTCTGGCACGACCGCTCGATCATCAGGAGCGGACTGCGAACCTGGTGGTCGCTGATCTTGAGCGCACCCACACGCTGGTACGGCATGTGGCAGTCGGCGCAGGCGACGCCGGAACGAGCGTGCAGTCCCTGACTGTGCATCTCGAACTCAGGGTGCTGCGCCTTGAGCACCGGAGCACCCGAGGCGGCGTGCACCCAATCGCGGTGGCCTACCGAATCGTAGTAGGCGAGCATGCTGTCGACGAGCAACCCGCGCGACCACGGATAGGTGAGTCGCTTCTCCTCTCCCTTGAAATAATACTCGACGTGGCACTGGCCGCAGACGAAAGTGCGCATCTCCTGCCGCGTCGCCATGGTGTTCACGTCGTAGTCGGCCACACCTTGCGACGCCTTGACGGCGCGAATCCCCTCGATGAAGCCGGGCCGGGTCACGCGGAGCTCCATTGTCTCCGGCGTGTGACAGTCGATGCAGGAGATGGGATGCGACACGTGCTCCTTGGCCTCACCATATGGCATCTGGTTCATCGCGGAGAACCCGGCCATCAGGTCTCCATTGCCAAGCTTCATGTACGGCACGTAGACGGATGCGTGGCAGTGAATGCAGGTGCCCGGCTGATTCGCGACGATCTGCCGCTCGGTATGAAGTTGATCCTCGAGCATGTACGCGTGCCCCCGTTCTTCGCGAAAGTCGCTGGCGAATGCGTATCCCTGCCACATGCGCCTGAGACGTGGATCCTCCTCGAGCCGCGACTGCGCCACCACCCGCCTTGGATCGATCGCGGTCGGGGTCCGCGGCAGCGCCTCGCTTCCGCCATAACGCGTATACACCTGGTCTACCGTTTTTAGATAGGCGTCGTATTGGAGCGGAAAGTTGCGTCCCCACACGGACGGGTCGGTTGTGGTATCGGTGATCTCCACCACGCGATAGAACGGATTCCGCGCCTCCTGCCGGCGCTCGAAGATGTTGGTCAGCAGCAGGGCCAGACCCACTGCGGCGACCGCCGAGAGAACAGCGGCGCCAACCAGCCAGCGGCCGGTAAACCTGCGGGGCGGCTCAGCAGGGGTGGAGACGTCAGGTTCGGTCATCGGATGCTCCGGGCAGACGGTATGGCATCACCGCACCATGTGGCCAACGTATGTATGGCAGCGAATGCACGAGAATCCTCCTGCTCCCTCGACGCTCGCTCCATCATGGATCGAGGGGCGCTCCGCGCCGCCGGCTGTGGATTCGATGGGCTCGAACCCGTGGGCGTCGATCTGGTCCACGATCGCATTGTGACAGTCCCGGCAGGTGCGCTCCGTGATCGCGCGGTTATGCGGTTTGATCTGCAGCGGATCGGGAAACCGGCCGGTCGTGAAAGCGAGTGAGTGCCAGAATCCGTTCGAAGCCTTGGCGGCGTATTTCCCCACCGCATCGTGCGGCATGTGGCAGTCGGCACACCTTGCGACGTTGCGGTGACTGGACTTGAGCCACGCCGAGTAATGCTCTTCCATAATGTGGCAGTTGGCGCACGAGGCCGCATCGGTAGTGAGGTAGGATGCACCTTTGGCATACACGAAGGTGAATGCTGCGAGCCCGGCGGCGACGCCGAGCGCGGCTGCCGCTCCCACCGCCCATGCAAGGCGGCGTCTCATTCCACCATGCGTCCGGTTCCCGCCACCATGGGTTCCGTTTCCCTTTTCATATTCCTGTGCACCAACTCCGGTGAAGCATTAAGCCCCCTTCCTAACGAGGTGCGCTTTGCGTCGGCCAGGCGAATGGCGTTTCCCGACGGAGCAATTCCCGCACCGCACCTCGCACCCGCCCACCAGAACCTCCAGGTGCGCCCGGGCGGATGCAGAAAAATACCCCGCCAAGGTGGATCCCACGCCGTAACCCGTTGCCATGTAAGGTTTTGCCGAACAGAGAGAGCTTTCCGACTCCCGGCATCTTGCGCAGTGAAGCGTGCGCCACGCAACATGCATCCTCCATTGGCCGGTTCACAAACATGACAAGGGCAATGCTGCCAACCTCGCTCCCCACCATCGCGGTCCTTGCCTCGGTCGCGCTGGCGCTTACCGCGCCCGTTATGCGCGCTCAGGCCGGAACGGCTCCGCTTCGTCCCCACCAGCAGCTCGCCCGCGAGATCTACGCCGAGTTGGTCGAGATCAACACCACCGACACTCCTGCCGGTGACAATACGCGAGCCGCCGAGGCAATGGCGAAGCGGCTGCACACCGCCGGCTTCTCCGAGCGGGATGTGCAAGTACTCGCTCCAGCGCCGCGGAAAGGAAACCTCATCGCACGGTTACGCGGGACCGGTGCAAGCGGGCGCAAGCCAATCCTTCTGCTCGCCCACCTCGATGTCGTCGATGCGAAACAGGAAGACTGGTCGGCCGACATCGACCCATTCGCCTTTACCGAGCGTGACGGCTACTTCTATGGCCGCGGAACGAGCGACGACAAGGCGATGGCGGCGATCTGGATCGCCAATCTCATCCAGTTGCGGCAGGAAGGCTTCGTGCCCGACCGCGACCTGATCGTTGCGCTCACCGCCGATGAGGAAGGGGGACCGCACAACGGGGTCGAATGGCTGCTGGCCCACCATCGGGAAGCAATCGACGCGGCATTCGCGCTCAACGAGGGGGGCGGCGGCTTTCTCAAGGACGGCAAGCCGTTCGTGCATAACGTTCAGGCAGCCGAGAAGGTCTATTACGATTTCACCGTCGAGGTACGCAACAGGGGAGGTCACAGCTCCCGTCCGGTCAGGGACAATGCGATCTACCACCTGGCCGAGGGACTGGCCCGGCTTGCCCGCCATGAGTTTCCCGTCAGGTTCAATGAGGTGACGGCGGCATACTTCCAGCGCCTCGCCCAGGTCGAGACGGGTCAGACGGCGTCGGACATGCGCGCCATATCCCGGAATCCTGACGACACTGCTGCGGCGCGCAGCCTGTCCGCGCAGCCGGCGTACAACGCCATGCTCAGGACGACGTGCGTGGCCACGATGCTGGAGGGAGGCCATGCGGCGAATGCCCTCCCGCAGCTCGCGCGCGCGAACGTGAACTGCCGCGTACTTCCCAACGAACTTGTGTCGAGCGTCCGCGAGACACTCGTCCGAGTGATCGCCGCCGGCGACACGGCGATCACAGTCACGCCGACGCCCGCCACGCGAGGTGGACCACCCTCTCCCCTGACCGACGAGGTGCTACGCCCGGTGGAGCGCCTGACGCAGGAAATGTGGGGCGACATTCCAGTCGTCCCCGTTATGGCCACCGGCGCGACCGACGGATGGTATCTGCGGGCGGCAGGAATACCGACGTATGGCGTGTCCGGGTTGTTCGGCGACATGAACGACTCGCGCGCCCACGGACGCGACGAGCGAATGCTCGTCAAGTCGTTCTTCGACGGACAGACGTTCCTTTACCGCCTGGTAAAGGAGCTGTCCGGCGGAAAGACCATGTAGCAGGCCGCCGCTCAGGTCACGGGCACCGCGGCAAAGTACCGCCGCCTGGCCCATAGCGACACGTAGACCAGGCCGACGAGCACGGGTACCTCGATGAGCGGACCGATCACCGCCGCGAGTGCCTCGCCGGAGCCGATCCCGAACGTCGCGATCGCAACCGCAATCGCCAGCTCGAAGTTGTTTCCAGCCGCGGTAAACGAGAGCGACGCCGTCTCCGGATAGCCGAACCCCAGACGCTTGGAGATTGCGAATGCCAGGCCGAACATGATGAAAAAGTAGAGCACCATTGGCACCGCGATACGCAGCACGTCGAACGGGAGATGGAGAATACGGTCGCCCTGCATAGCGAACATGAGCACGATCGTGTACAGCAGCCCGACCAGCGCCGTTGGACCGAAGCGCGGCATGAACGTCTCCGTGTACCACACTTCGCCCCGCCGGGCCACGAGCAGCCGCCGGGTGAGGTATCCCGCGAGCAGGGGAATGCCGAGAAAGATCAGCACGCTCTTGGCGATCGACCACATAGAGACGTTTACCACGGCGGTCTCGGCTCCGAACCATGTCGGTACCTCGGTAAGGAAAAGCCAGCCGAGGAACGAGTAGGTGATTATCTGGAAGACCGAATTGAGCGCCACCAGCACGGCAGCGATCTCGTTGGATCCGCGGGCGAGCGAATTCCAGATCAGCACCATTGCAATGCATCGCGCCAGCCCGATCAGGACTAGTCCGTTGCGATAGTGCGGCAGGTCGGGCAGAAACGCCCAGGCCAGAGCGAACATTACGACCGGCCCCAGTACCCAATTGAGAAAGAGCGAGGTCCCGATGAGACGTGTGTTGGCGATGTGCCCGCCGATGCTCTCATAACGCACCTTCGCGAGCACGGGATACATCATCCAGAGCAATCCGATCCCGATCGGAACAGAGACGCCGGCGACCTGGACCCGGTCGAGAATGGCTCCGAGGTTGGGCATCGCGCGGCCGAGGAGCAGACCGATGGCCATCGCCACGAAGATCCAGAGCGGGAGGTATCGGTCGAGCGTGGAAAGCCGGCGGACGACCGAGACGGCGGAGACATCCTCGTCCGCGAATTCAGTCTCCGGGGCACATCCCGGCTCGGCCACGGCGTGAGTGGGGCCCATCGTATCGATGGGGGCGTCAGGCGGCGGATCTGGACATGTACTGGTCCCTCACTGGCCGCCCGCACCACTAGCCGTCGTCTCCGCCAACCTTCCACCGGTTCTGAGGTATTCCGCAAACTCGTTCGGCAGTTCGCTCTTGTTTATCGCGTTCGCAGTGGTACCAATGTCGTACTCGACGCGAACGAACTCGACCCCGGTCAGTGCGTCGGCGAAATCGATGAGTGCATAGCCGGCGCGCCAATCACCGTCCTTGGGCCTGCCTACGGAGCCAGTATTCACGTAATGCACGCCGGCGACTGTCCGGTGCCACGGTATATGAGTATGCCCGAAGCAGACGACATCGCCGGCCCGTGCGCTCACCGCTCGCCCCATCTTTTCGAGGAACTCGTCGGAGCGGTCAGCGTGTACGTATACGGTGTTGAGCACCTGGTTCCCGTGAAGCAGCGTAACGGTCGGACCGGCGCAGTGTCCGCCTAACGGTCGGATGTCGATCCGGAACGGAAGACTGCCAAGGAACCGCTTGACCTCGTCGTTCGTGTTCCTCGAGGTCCACTGATAACTCAGGTGCGAGAGATCCTCCTGCTGCTTGTCCTCGTACTTGCACCCACAATGCTTGTAGCCGGCGGCGACAGTGGAATCGTAGTTTCCCGCTATGCCCGGTATCCCGCGCGCGCGAAGAAGCTCCACGGTTTCGTTAGGAAACGGTCCGTACCCCACCAGGTCGCCGAGGTGGTAGGTCGCCGCCACGTCGTTCCGCTCGGAGATGTTCCCGAGCACGGACTCGAGCGCCGGCAGGTTCGCATGGATGTCCGAGATCAACGCGTAGCGCATCAAGAGCCTCGCTGCGAAGGCTTCGCCATGGTGTTCAACACGGATCGGTCTCGCGTGCGCTTGCGCGCTGCTCAGCCTTCACCCGCTCACGATCGAGCGAGCGAATGCCGCGGAAACACGAGCGCACGCACGCGATCAGATTCCGGTGGACAGGATCAACGGGCTCGGCCAGGCGGTAGTGAGCGAACTTCCAGTCGCGCGTCACCGCGACGAGTCCTGCCGCGCGAAGCGCTGCCAGATGGCGCGATACCGTAGGCTGAGGAAGGTCTAGTATCTCGACGATGTCGCAGACGCAGAGATCACCGGCGGCAAGCAGGCTCATGATGCGGAGCCGTGTCGGGTCGGCGAACGCCTTGAACAGCGTGTCGAGATCCTCCACCGTTGGACTCGGAGGGCGCGCAGTGGTTGCTGTCATATATGGTTTTGCGAATATGACGGCGGAACTGTACCTTGTCAACGCCATCGTGGGGCGATCGGGGAGCGCTACGACGCTCGAGGCGTTGGCCTGTGTCCAGTGCCGGCCGCGGCGAATCCGGGTCGTGGACCACGAAGAATCCATGGACCAACGAGGAAGCGAATGACGTCACGCTGCATCGTCGTAGGAGTGGACCTTACCGAACCATCCGTCATCGCCGCGCGCTGGACCGTGGCGCATCTGGGCGATGAAAGTGAAATCATTCTCGCACACGCTATCTGTGTTCCGGAGCCGCCGCGCTTTCTGCGCGGGCTGTATACTCCCACCCAGCCGTTGATCGAAGATGCGAAGCGTGGAGCGGAATCCCGGCTTCGCGAACTGATTTCTTCATTGGGTGTGAATCGCGTCAGGCACGATATCCGTGTCGGTCGGCCGGATGAAGTAGTTATCGCAATCGCGCGTGAGGTCCGGGCGGAGCTCGTAGTCATCGGTCCACACGGAGAACGGCCCGGTATCTGGAAGCTGCTGGGCGGCACGGCGGAGCGCGTAACGCATCAGTCACCATCGTCGGTGCTGCTCGCTCGGGCGCTTCCGGCCGGCCCGGCTCGAACGGTACTCGTTGCGCTCGATGAATCGGAGATCACGCCGGCGGTTCTCGACTGGGCGGCCCGGATTGCGAGTAGCCCGAATGCGAGCGTAGTAGTCATGCATGTCGTGAATCCCTTGCTCAGCGGAGCGGTCGCAGTCAACGCGGGGAGCATCGAACGGCGCCGTGCCGAAGACCAGCTCCGTGAGGGGTCGGAGAGGTGGCTCAGGGAGCGGATTGCCGGGACCAGGCTGGAGGGAGCGGTCACCGAGGTCGCGTTCGGCGATCCGGGATTCGAGATTCTCTCGGCCGTCGAACGGTTCGGTGCCGACTTGGTGGTGGTCGGTCGCAATTCTCCCGGACGCGGTCGCGCCGTGGGGCTGGGCGGCACCACCGCCTTCCTGTTGCGCAGTGGGAGCGGACCTGTGCTACTGGTGGGGTCTCCCGGCGCCGCCGGAGGATAGCGGCGGAATCGGCGCCCGGGTTCGGCTAGCTTTCGAGCCATGCTCGACATGATCATGAAGCCGCGCTCGATCGCCGTCGTCGGTGCCTCGCGATCTCCGAACACGCTCGGCCACCAGATACTCGTGAACATCGTTCGTCACGGTTTCACGGGTCCCGTCTTCCCGGTCAATCCAAAGGCAACATCGGTCAACTCGGTCAGAGCGGTGCCTTCAGTTGAAGCCATCGGCGAGCCGGTGGACCTGGCAGTGATCGTCGTGCCCAGGGAAGGGGTGGCCGACGTGGCCGAAGAGTGCGGCACGGCCGGGGTGCGTGGGCTCGTGGTGATTTCCGCCGGATTCCGGGAGGTGGGCGGCGAGGGGATTCCGAGAGAGCTGGCGCTGATGGAGATAGTCAGGCGCCACCGGATGCGGATGGTGGGGCCTAACTGCATGGGAGTCATCAACACCGAACCGGCGTTCTCGATGAATGCGACCTTCGCACCGGGAATGCCGCCGGCTGGGACGGTAGCGTTCGTCTCGCAATCGGGGGCGCTCGGGGTGAGCGTGCTGGACTACGCATCCGAGTACGGCATTGGGATTGCGCAATTCGTGTCCGTCGGAAACAAGCCTGACGTGAGCGGCAATGATTTCCTGCTGCAGTGGGAGAACGACCCCGCGGTATCGACCATTCTCATGTACATGGAGAACTTCGGCAATCCACGCAAATTTCTCGAGATCGCCTCGCGGGTCACGAAACGAAAGCCGATCATTGCCCTAAAGTCCGGGCGGTCCACATCCGGTGCCAGAGCCGCGGCGTCGCACACGGGAGCGCTTTCCGCAAGTGATGCGACGGTAGATGCGATGCTGTCCCAGGCCGGCGTGCTTCGCGCGCGCTCGATGGAAGAGTTGTTCGACATCTCGATGGCGTTCGGCGAGCAGGCGCTGCCTCGCTCCCGGCGGACGGCGGTGATCACCAACGCCGGCGGCCCGGGCATTCTCATAGCCGACGCGCTCGAAGCGCACGGGATCGAGGTCCCCGAGCTCGATCGCACTACGACGGCGACGCTTGCACCGCTCCTGCCTGGCGAGGCATCGCTGCGCAACCCGCTGGACATGATCGCCGCGGCCAAGCCACCGTCGTATCGCGCGGCACTGGGCGCAGTGCTCGATGATCCGGGAATTCATGCCGCGGTGGCGATCTTCGTGCCCCCGTTAGGTATCCGCCAGGAAGACGTCGCCGAAGCCATCGTCGCGGCAGCCCGTGAGCACCCGCAGAAACCGGTGCTCGCCGTACTCATGGGGCGCGAAGGGCTCCCCGCCGGACGCGCCGAACTGCGCGCCGCCGGAATCCCGGCGTACATCTTCCCCGAATCCGCCGCCCGGGCGCTGGCGGCGCTGAACACCTACCGCGAGTGGATCGATCGGCCTGTCCTCCCCTGGGTACCACTGCCGGTCGATACTGCCCGGGCGCGGGCGATCATCGAGATTGCGCGCGCCGAGTCACGACACAAGCTGGGCGAGCTCGAGGCGCTCGAACTGTTCGACGCGTACGGGATTCCCACAGCACCGGCGCGACTCGCGACGAGCGCCGAGGACGCCTGTCGAATAGCCGAAGAGTTGGGCTTCCCGGTCGTTCTCAAGATCGTGTCGCCCGACATCGTGCATAAGAGCGACGCAGGGGGAATCGTGACCGGGGTCGATGACGCTGCAGAGGCGAAGACAGCGTACGCCCGGATAATTGCCAGCGTACGCGACACGGCACCTGCCGCCACGGTATCGGGCATACTGGTGCAGCGGATGGTACGCGGCGGACGCGAGTTGATCGCCGGAATGACGCGCGACCGCCTCTTCGGTGCACTCGTTATGTTTGGTCTCGGTGGAATCTACGTGGAAGCGCTGCAGGACGTCGTCTTCCGCATTGCGCCGTTCGGCGACCGTGAGGCGCGCGACATGATCGGCCAGATTCGCGGCGCCGCCATGCTCGGAGCCGTGCGCGGCCAGAAAGCGGTCGACGTCGACGCGATCGTCTCGGTGCTGCGACGCATCTCCCAGCTAGCCGAGGACTTTCCGGAAATCGCGGAGCTGGACGTGAACCCGTTGCTCTCGTTCGCCGACTGGGCGGTGGCTGTGGATGCGAGGGTGATGCTGGCGGATTGACGTGCGCCGGCCGTCCGCGACGCTGGTGCCTACGCATACGCATCGCCGTTCGAGCGGTCAGCCCCTACCAGCGCAGACCGCCCTCGGATCGAGCCACTTCAGCGCAACGGTTCTTGCTTCGGTGGCGCTACCGCCGCTACAGCCGGGTCCACCGCCACACTGTCGCCCACGCCGGCGGCCGGGGACACCGTGACGACACATCCGCCTGCGCGCTCGAGCACCCCCGCTGGAACGCTCGCCTCAAAGGCATAACGGCCGTTGTGATAGGAGTGGGTGCTCCACAGCCGGCTCGGAGTCATCCGCTGATCGTCCGGCGACGGTTCCCCTGGAGCCAACTCGACTCTCACATCGGCCGGCAGAAGGCCGCCAAGGTCAACATCCGCGCGAACGTTCGCCGCATGCTCGTCGGGACGATCCGCCGCCGCATGCTCGCCGGGATGATCCGCGAGCTGCGTCTCGACATTGTCGATATGGACGTGCGGCCAGTCCTCGAGGAGCCGATTCTCCACGGGAGGCTGCGACAGGCGGACCGATGGTCCCGCCGTGTCCGGTAGTGCATCGAGAACGCGCATGGTCATCTCCTTGGAATTCAGCGCCGACCGAGCCTGCGCCCAACGTCCAAGCTAACAACCGGGCAAGAGTTGGTCTGTCGGGCGATTCGCGACTGCCGCCTGAGGGTAACGCCGACAGCGCGCTGCCGAGCCTGCCAAGTTAGGCGGCACGCTTCCGGGCGCGCCACCGGGTCGGTGAATCCCCTACAGATGACGCGAACCTGTCCCTACAGACTAAGTGACGCGCCGGCCGCAAATTGAAAGCTGGGAGTTGAGTATCGACCGCATTCCTTTTCACGAGGACACGACCATGCCGACCACTATCACTTCTCCAATCGGTGGCGCGGTGGAAACCAATCCCGCGACATCCGACCTCGCGAACTTCGTGAAGACCGGCCCACTCCTGGTCGCGACCGATGGATCAGAGTCGGCCGATGCGGCGTTCGTCGCGGCACGCTTGCTCGCACAACGGAGTGGTGCATCTGTCGAGGTCCTCACGGTACTGGGGCCGCAAACGCTTGTCGCACCGGCAGCGTTTCCTGCCGTCCAGACGCTCGACTCGGACAGTCTGCGGATGGACGCGCTCGGGGAAGGCGCGCGACGCCAGCTTCACACTCTCGTCGGCGACAATACGGGATGGAAAGTCGAGATGCGGTACGGTGACCCGGCAACGATGATCTACCGTTCCGCGCGCGCTCTTCAAGCCGAGCTGATACTCACCGGGCTGAGCAAGCATGGCGTGCTGGACCGGATTTTCGGGGAGGAGACCAATATTCACATCGCTCAGGTCACCGATACCCCGACTATGGCGGTCGCCGCGGGGACCGCTCGCCTGCCGCGAAGCGTCCTCATTGCCATCGATCCCGGTTCGCCCGCGCTACCGGACACGAGCGCGATTCGCGCGCTGCTGTCCGAGGTCGAGACTGTCTATCTCGTGAACGTGCAGCCGCGCTCACCCGATGTGCTCGACCTCACGCCCGCCCCATGGGACCGCACCTACGAGGAAGGCCTAACGGAGAGCGTCGAGCGAGTGACAGCCTCACTCGATTTGCCGGCGGGCGTGGTGCGAAATCTGACCGTGGTGCTCGGAAACCCTGCCAAGCAGATTCTGCACGTCGCAGCGGAGACGCACGCGGAGTTGCTGATAGTGGCGCAGCGGCGCCCCGGAGTTCTTTTCGGACGCATGCGCGGTGGGCTCGCGACGCAGCTGTTGCGAGGATCGACCTGCTCGGTGCTCGTCATCCCGCAGCCGAAAGCGCCGCGTGCAACCGAATTTGGCGTGGGCGCGCCCACCAGGTCGATGCACACCGCTACTCTGACCGACCGCACGCAGTGGTCGAACCGACTCGCCGAGTTCTCCGTGCGCAACACGGGGCGGCCTGCCGCGCTCGAGATCCATGACACGCAGCTTGGCGCACAAGCACAGGTAACCGACTTTCCCTTCCTCGGAGCCGACTACGATCGGACCGACGATCGGGTGGTCATCATGCTCGGCGATCCTTCGGGAAGTACTTCGCACCTCACCCATTCCATTGCCTTGCCAAACTCGCTCGACATCGCCGAGGACGGTGATGGCAAGGTGTTGGCCTTGCGCGTAGGGAATGAGGGTGGGCAGGCGCTACTCACATTCCTGGCCTGACGAAGACGGAATCAAGTATCGACACCATTTTTCACTGGGGCCCCATCATGCCGACCACTCTCACTTCGCCGAACGATGTCGCGGTAGTAACCAATCCCGCGGCATCCGACTGCACGCATACATCCGTGCTAGTCATCCCGCAGCCGCAGGCGCATCGTGCCGAGTATGGTCTGGGCGCGCCAACCGGGTCGATGCGCACCGTTAATCTCCCAGATCGCGCGCAGTGGTCGAACCGACTCGCCGAGTTCTCGGTTTGCAACAGTGGGCGTCTGGTTGCGCTCGAGATTGATGACACGCAACTCGGCGCGATAGCGCAGGTAAACAAGTCTCCGTTCCTCGGCGCCGACTACGATCGGACCGACGACCGCGTTGTCATCATGCTCGGCAATCCTGCGGCAGGTACTTCGCCCCTCAGCCATTCTGTAGGCGTGCCGCGCTCCCTCGACATCCTCGAGGACGGTCATGGCAGGGCGCGGGCCCTGCGAGTGGGATATGAGAATGGGCAAGCGCTACTCGCATTCCTGGCCTGACGAGGAGTTCGCATCCGTCCGCACTTTTCTTGACACCACCGGGAGGAGGATTCCAATGACCAGCACCAAGCTTCCACGCCGGATGAGAGAACTGGTTCCGTTCAACTCGACGATGCTACCCGGCTTCGACACGATCCAGGACACGGTGCAGCGGATGTTCGATCAGCCATTTGGCAACGATGTCCCCGCATCGGCAATGCTACAGTACCCCACTGCCGAGATCACGGAGACGCCGGAGGAGTTCACACTGACCGCCGAGACCGCGGGGTTGGCAAAGGAGGACGTAGAGATCACCTTCGCCCAGGGGGTTCTGACCCTTCGTGGGGAGAAGGAGGAGAAGAAGGAAAAAACGGAGCGCCGCTATCATGTGATCGAGCGCGCCTACGGCTCGTTCCAGCGGTCATTCAGATTCCCGGGTTCGGTCGACGCGGACAGAGTCGAAGCGACGTTTAAGGATGGTCTCATAACGATTCACCTTCCAAAAACGCCCGAATGGAAGACGGACGGACGCCGGATCGAGATCAGCGGCGAGAACGCCGAGTAATCGACGTTCGGGCGCGGGCCTCCTGGATCCCGCGCCCTGTACCCGCCTGCTGCCTATCAAGTGTGCGGATCATTTGATCGGAATCCGCTCCAGCCCCAGCGCCCGCGCCAGCGCCGCATCATGACCATAGATGTCATTGAAGAAACCGGGAGCTTCTACGTCACTCGCGCCGGCGACCGCCGTTCCGTAGAGGACCAATACGGCGACGGGTGAGGACAACCGAACGCGCGTTGTGCGGGCACCCGCCATTGCCGCTTCGATCGAAGACGGGCTCCAGCCGGGCTGGTCACGCAGGACCTGTTCGGCGAGCCGCGTCGGATACTCCAGCCGAATGCACCCGTGACTGAAGTCGCGGCGGACGTCGGCGAACAGTCGCTGGGCCGGTGTCCCATGCATGTAGACGTTATAACGGTTCGGAAAAACGAATTTCACCAGACCCAGTGCATTCGACGGTCCTGGCCGCTGGCGTAGCCGCAAGCTACCGGCCGCAACCCGATCGAGATTTTCCGCCGTCGGCGGATACACGACCGCATTGTCGTCCCCTCCCCGGACGATCTCGAATCCTTCGCTCACGAGGTAGCTCGGCTGCCGCCGAATGAGCGGAACCAGCTCCACCCGCGCGATACTGGGCGGAACGTCCCAGTAAGGCCGGAAGACGACTTCTCGCATCTCGCCGGTGAACACGGGCGTATGGTGGCGGTGCGCGATTCCAACGATTACCCTCATCGTTAGGACCGGCTCTTGTGCCAGGGAGTCCTCCTCGAACATCGCGAGCTGAAAGGCGGGTACGTTCACGACGATGTACCGGGGAGGCGGGCGATCCGGGAGCCAGCGCCACCGTTCGAGCGTCAACTCGATCTGGCGAACGCGCTGGGCGATCGGTACGCGCAATTGTGCCATTGTCGCGGGACCAATGAGGCTGTCCGGCTCGAGGCCGTGCCTTCTCTGGAAGGCAACGACCGCATCCACCAGCGCCCCGGCGTACAGTTCGGTGCCGGTACTGTCATGGATCACCGGCGCGTTCGGGGAGAGATCGCCAAGAGCGGCGAGCAGTCTCCGCAGCGATGGCGCATCAACGTACGGATCGCCTGGCCGAATCGTGCCACGAACTCGCTCGGGCGGCCGAAGTTGCGAATCGGCCGCAAGTACAAGGTAGCGTTCGAGAACTTTCCGGAGTGCCTGGTAGCCGGCGTAAGGTGGCTCGGCACGGGCCACTGCTGCAGTGACATCCGCGGACCGACTCACTTCGATCATCAAGGCGCCAAGATCTACCTCGTTATGCGATGCCGGTATGTCGAATCCGACCGCGCGGGGCTTGACGCGTCCCCAGTGTAGATGTTCGAGCAGGCGGAGAACCGACCCAGACAGGGAATCATCGAACGCTGCCAGATCAGTCGCGTTCGCGGGGCGACTCATCAGCGCGTTCGCCTCTGCCCGGCGCGCCGCGGCCGAGTAATCACTCGGAAGAAGTCCCCTGAGCCGCGCCCCCTCGAGGACGGCGATCACATCGAGCGCCTGCGCAGTCGGTCGCCCTCCGGTCGACCAGAGAAGCTGACCAATCGCCTCGTATCGTGGGCGATCGGATGCTCTGGGCAGCGTGAGCCCGCCGGCCAACTGAGCGTGGCCGTATGTCCCGAGAATGGAGACGAGCATAAGAATCCCGATGCCCATCTCGCGTGCAAGCCTGGCGATTGAGTCGGTCCGCATTCCAAATGCCCACCGCGTCGTGCCGGCCGATGCCGGGACCTGAACCCCTCGTGACTGTTCGGATGTCAACGAATGGAAGTTTGATATGCGGGTTGACCGATGGTCAGGGGGGAAGTCCTGATCTTCTGCGAGGATTCACCCGACCTGGTTCGCCACACCGTCAGCACGGTGCACCTTTCTTTCCCTGCCCGCATCCTGGATAGTTTAGGTGGTGTGGGGTTCACCGATGAACGACTCCCCGGCGCCGCAGCCGGACCAAGAATCTTCGCCGCCGCCACAATGAGCGCACTCGCCACCCCCGATCTCAGTCCGGCTGCCAACCTCCGCGACCTGGCGAATTCGCGGGAGTTGCTCTGGTCGTTCGTACGTCGCGACCTGATCGTACGGTATCGCAACGCCGTCCTCGGGGTGATCTGGGCGGTAGCGTCTCCCTTGCTGCAGATGGTGATCTTCACGATCATCTTTACGCGGGTCGTACGCGTCGAGACCGGGCTTCCCTATCCCTTGTTCGCCTATTCCGGACTGGTTGCCTGGTCCCTAACTGCCTCGGCTTTGCGGGCGGCGACGACTTCGCTCTCCGGCAACGGCCTGCTCGTGACCAAGGTCTACTTTCGGCGCGAGGTACTTCCCCTGTCGGCGGTGCTCGTGGCATTCGCCGACTTCTGCGTAGCGCTGCTCCTGCTCGGCGTAATGATGGCCTATTACGGTATCGGTTTGCCGGCAACGAGCCCCTTCGTGATCGTCGTTATTGCCGTGCAGCTCGCATTCACCATTGGGCTGTCGCTCATGCTGGCAGCTGCGAATCTGTTCTGGAACGATGTGCGTTATGCCTTCGAGCTGTTCGTCAACGCCTGGATGTTCGCCACCGCCGTTCTCTATCCGGCTGATCTCGTGACCGGCCGGCTGGGGCTCGCGTTCCAGCTCAATCCAATGACACCGATCGTCGAGGCTTACCGCGACGTCCTCATGCGTGGCACGCTTCCCTCGCCGGCCGGCTTCGGCTGGGCTGCCTTCGTCGCAATCGTCGTGCTCTGGGCGGGCATAACGATCTTCCGGCGCAGCGAACCGCGATTCGCCGAGGTTGCCTAGCCTTGCGCCTGACAGGAGTACGAATCGCGCGGTCTCCCCGGCAGAAGGACTGGGTGCGACTGAGTGGCGAGGTGTCTTACGACGGCGGAGCTCCACGCGACGAGACTATCTGGTTCGAAGTACCGGAAGCAGATGCCGCAGCGCTGAATGCCGCCGGCGATGCATGGATGGCATCGCTCGCCCCGGTCGCCGCGAAACTGCACGAGCCTCTGTCCATTGGCGTCCCGGCGGATCCACTGCTCCGCGAGAACGTCAGCGAAGTAACGCGCGTATGGCGTTCCTGGTACCCGGAGCTGAGCGACGTTGCGGTCGACGCGGTGCCGACTGTTTCCGGGTCCCCGCAGCGCGGATCACGCACGGCTGCGTTCTTCACCGGAGGTGTCGACTCCTTTTTCACCGCCCTGCGACACGACGCGGGTGAAGGAACGCCGCGCACGCTCACGATCGATGACCTGATTTTCGTTCATGGCCTGGACATCCCACTCGCCAACGAGCGGGGCTTCGCAAACGTCCGTGCATCGCTGCAGCGTGCCGCCGACGCGATGGGAAAGCGCCTGGTCGTTGCGGCCACGAATCTCCGCGAGACCCGGTTCTCCGAAGCGAGCTGGTCGAGAGTGGCGCACGGCGCGGCGCTGGCCGGCGTGGCACACGCGTTAGGTAGCGCATACGGCACGGTGATCATCGCCTCATCGGCGGGGTATCGCGACCTTCGCTTCTGGGGCTCGCATCCGCTCACCGATCCCATGTTCACCTCGTCGCGCACCAGCGTGCTGCACGACGGAGCGGCATTCATGCGGGTCGAGAAGACAGAGTACGTCGCAAGGTCGCCACTGGCGATGCGGCATCTCCGTGTTTGCTACTGCTCGGAGGACGGCGGCAACTGCGGACAGTGCAACAACTGCTACCGGACGATGCTCGCGCTCGAGACGCTGGGAGTGCTCGAAGGGTGCGCGACGTTCGATCGCAGCTCTCTCGATATGGACCGCGCCGGCCGCATATTCTGCCAGCAGGACTTCGACGTGCGTCAGTTCGGCTATATCCTGGAGCTGGCGCGTCGCATGGGACGCCCGGATGTCGAGCGAGCGGTGAACCGTTCGCTGCGCGACTCGGCGCGCCTCACGAGGCGGATCGCGCAGCTGCGCGCGCTTCGCGATTTCCCCATTCTCTGGCGATGGGCGCCGCAGTGGGAGCGCCAGATGTTGGGAGGCTGGATTGTCTGAAACCGGCGGTCAGCCAGGCATCGTCTTCGACGACGTTGCAAAGCGCTTCCGGCGAGGACATCGCGCCGATTCGCTGCGCGAGCTGCTGCCGGCAATGGCGCGACGGCTGACCGGCCGCGCCAACCACAGCGCGAACGCGGCAAAGGACTTCTGGGCGCTGCAGGGCCTGTCGTTCACGGTGAAAGGAGGCGAAGTCCTCGGTATCATTGGACCCAACGGTGCCGGGAAATCCACCATTCTCCGACTCGTTACGCGCATTCTGCGTCCCGATCGTGGAAGCGTGCTGGTGAACGGCCGCGTGGGTGCACTCATCGAGCTCGCCGCCGGTTTTCATCCGGAGTTGACCGGCCGCGAGAACGTGTTCCTTCAGGGCGCGATCATGGGAATGTCGCGCTCGGAGATCACGCGACGCTTCGACGAGATAGTTGATTTTGCCGGCATCGGCGAATTCCTGGACACTCCGGTCAAGCATTACTCGAACGGAATGAATGCGCGGCTCGGCTTCGCCATCGCCGCGCACTTCGAGGCCGATGTGCTGCTCATCGATGAGGTGCTGGCCGTAGGCGACCGGGAGTTCCAGGCGCGCGCGTTCGAAAAACTGCAGAGCGAAGTACGGCGGGGTATTCCAATCATCATGGTCTCACACCAGCTCGACCGTATTGCCGCGTTATGTGACCGCGCCATCCTTCTCTCGGGTGGGCGAAGCGTGTTCGAAGGATCGGCCGAGGCATGCATAGCTGCTTATGTGGAAGGAGTGCAGCTTCTTGCCGACCCTACCAAGGCGAACTGCCCGGTTGTGCTTACCGGGCTGGAGCTGCAGGATCAGGACCCGGAGTCGTTGCGCGCCGGCGATCGCGTAGCACTCGAGCTCCATGGTGAGGCTCATGGAGTCGACCGCGATGACCTCGCGCTCGGCGTGCGTGTCTGGCGACTTCCCGAGGAAACGCGCCTTGCCGCGGCGTATGCCCCTGCCGCGACACTGGGGCTGCCGCCATCGGGAGTCTTCGCCGTCCAGGTCGGCTTCACTCTCAATCTGGCACCGGGCAGCTACCGCCTGCAGGCGGTAGCATGGAAGCTCTCGACACTGGCGGAGTGGGCGCGAGGTCCGGCGATTCTGATCAAGGTTGCCAGGCGCGATGGCTCGATGGGTATCTTCCTCGATCCGGAGCTGCGAGGCGGCGGTTCGTGACGGAACTCACCACGCTGCTCTCCTCTTTGCGAAACATTCTGGCCGGCGTGGTGCAGCCGCTCGTTGCCGGTGCTCCGTCCATCGCGTTGCTCGACTTCCCCGCTCACTCCAACGTGGGTGACAGCGCGATCTGGTTAGGCTGTTTGCGGCTTTTACACGAAATGGGCGCGCCGGAGCCGTGCTACAGCTGCGACACGGAGACGTACGACCGTGAGACGCTTGCTCGACGACTTGGACGGGGAACGATTCTCTTCACCGGTGGCGGCAGCTTCGGAGACCTCTGGGAGCGGCATCTTCACTTTCGCGAGCGAGTCGTCACCGACTTTCCCGACAACGCCATCGTGCAACTCCCGCAGAGCGTACACTTCCGAAGCGCTCAATCGCTGGATCGCGCGCGCGCCACTTTCGACAAGCATCCGCGACTTACGATTCTGGCGCGAGACGCTGCCAGCCTCGATACGGTTCGTCGCGAGTTTCGGGCTCCCAGCTTTCTGGCGCCGGATGCGGCGTTCGCCTTGGGGCCGTTTCCTAACGGGCTGGAACCGCACCTGGACGTGCTCTGGCTCAAGCGGCGTGATCTGGAAGACAACTGGACGGGTGCGGTTCCTTCGGGAGACGCGGCCGTGGTCGACTGGACATCCGAGCCGCGCTCGGCGGGCATTGTGGTGAACCGTTCACTCCGCTACCTCCACACGTTGCATCCGGCGTTCGTACGTCTCTCCCGGCGTGTTCTCGAAGCGTCGTATCCACGCATCGCGCGCGAGCGTCTGTCCCGCGGCGTGACTCTTCTCCAGTCGGCACGCGTCGTCGTCACCGACAGGCTTCACGGCCACATTCTCGCCCTTCTGCTAGGCATACCGCACGTGATCCTCGACAACAGCTACGGAAAAGTTCACAATTTCGCCGGGCAATGGACTTCCGAGTCACCGCTCGTGCACTTTGCGTCGACGCCGGAACAGGCGGCGAGCGTTGCGCGCACTCTCGCCGCTGGCATGGTCCATTAGCATGCTCGCATCGATAGCCATCTGCACGCGCGACCGCGCGCCGCTGCTTACCCGATGTCTCGACGCACTGAGCGCGATGCGCGTCCCCGACCGCATTCAGTGGGAAGTGCTCGTAATCGACAACGCCAGCTCGGATGGCACCGCCGGCCTTGTCGAATCGTACTCGGACAGGCTGCCCGTTCGCGTTGTCACGGAGTCGCAGCCGGGGGTGTCGCATGCCAGAAATCGCGCGGTAGCAGAAGCGCTAGGCACCTACATTTGCTGGCTTGATGATGATGCCCTCGTAGATCCGCAATGGCTCGCGTCCTACGCGGGCGCGTTCGCCCGGTGGCCAGATGACGTTGTATTCGGCGGCCCGATCGAGGTTCTGTTCGATGTGCCACCCCCCGAGTGGTTTCGCCGTGTATTGCCACGAATCGCGTCGATCTTCGGGTCGCGGGACCTGGGGCCGGAGTTCGTACCGCTGGCCGCGCACGAGGGCCGGATCCCGTTCGGCGCCAACTTCGTCACTCGCGCCGCCGAGCAGCGTCGTTATTTGTTCGACACCAATCTCGGCCGCCACCCCGAACATCCCGGCCGCGGCTCCGAAGAGACCGAGATGATGCTGATGATACTCGCCGCCGGTCACTCCGGGCGATGGGTACCCGGCGCGCGGGTGCGGCATATCAAGGGCGACGACAGGATCAACCTGGAGTTCATGGCGGCGCACCTCGCCTCGTATGGGGAGTACCGGGCTCGACGCGAGAATCCATGGGGCCCGCGCGTCGCCGGCGCTCCGCTTGGCGCCTGGACACGCGCCGCCAGCGCGATCGTGCGATACGAGATTGCTCGGCGCATCCACTCGCCAGAGCGCTGGATCGAGCATTTCATCGAGGCGAGCGAAGCGCGCGGCGGATTACGAGGTCATCGAAATGGAGCGCGGCCGCGGGATCGTCCCCGGTGATCAGGGTCGCGAGCTGGCCACCGTGGTACGCGCCTAACCGGTACATGGAGCTCTTTTACGCGGCAACGCGGGCCTACGGGATAGAGCACGTACCGCACCTCCCGCTTCGCGCCGAAGCACTGGCGTCGAACGGTGTCCATGTCGCGCACCTGCACTGGGGCGAATGGGCTTGGCAATCACGGGGCCGCTTCGAATGGCGCCGGCGCAACGGGGTCAAGGCGCTCGGGCGCTTCATCGCCGACGCAGAGCGTCGCGGAATCGTCGTCATCTGGACGGTGCACAACCTCGCGCCTCACGAGAGCAGTCGGCGCTCGGATGAGGACGGGTTCGTGCTCCTGCATCACCGGGCAACGCTCCGGATTTTCCACTCGCGGCACGCTCGCGATGAGGCGCTCGAGCGATACGGGGCTAGCGGCGACACGATCGTGATGCCGCATGGAAACTACGACGGCGCCTTTCCGGCTCCGCGAAGCCGTGAGCTGGTTCGAACCGAGCTCGGCCTGCGGCCCGAGACGCGAATGCTCCTCTGTGCGGGAAACGTTCGCGCCTACAAGGGTACCGAAGTCGCCGTTATGGCAATGCAGGAGCTGGCGAGGCGCGGATATCAGCTGTTGATCGCAGGGCGCGCCGAGGGGCGGGCGCTCGCGGAGATCAGGCGCGCAGTGCGAGGAATTTCCGGAGTACGACTGGAAGCGGGCCGAATGGTTGCCCAGCGGCTCGCCGATCTTCACGAAGCCGCCGACGCCGTGCTGCTTCCCTACTCGGATGTCACCGGCAGCGGGGCGCTGCTCGCCGCACTGACGCAATCGCGGGCGGTAATCGTCACGCCGCTGCCCTACTTCAAGGAGATTCTCGCACCCGAGCCCGACGCCGGGGTTATAGCCGCCGACCTGTCGCCCGGTGCGCTCGTCAGGGCCGTTGAGGAATGCTTCGCCTCGAACATGCAGACGCGGTACGCGGCCGCTCGTCGCCTCGCCGATCTATACGCGTGGTACCGGGTGGTGCCACCCGTGGCGGAGTGGCTTCGTAGCCATGTGGTAGAACGCGCCTGACGCTATTCATCTCCGAGAAAGCCGTCGTTCCGGCGAAGGACCGAATCGATGATCATTACCTGCCCGCCCGCCGCCACCACGGAGGCTTCGTTTCCGTCTTGTGCAGGCGCGCCTCGTAACGCGCCATTGCGCGTCGCATCGCGCTTGCCAGGTCACCGTATCCGCGCGACTCCAACGCCGGAGCGCATTCGGCGAACTGCGAGTGACTTCCATGCGATTCGATCGACACCCTGTCGATAATGTCTGGCGTGACGTCGGCAGTTGGGAACGGCGCGCCGTCCAGCGCGCCTACAGCGAGCAGTTCCAGCTTCGTGCGCACGCATTTCTCGCATTCTCCGCAATTCGCCACGCCCTCGTCCGGCAGATCAATGAGGAAGCATACGCGCAATGCCGCCAGCCCTTCGGGCCATTGTCCGATCAATCGAACACGCTCGAGTCGCGAGATCGTCGGGTGCAGACTGTACACATCGAGATCATGTGAGGAATAGAATGCGTCGATGAGCGGATTCTGCCGCAGCGTGGGACCAATTCCCGCTCCGGCGCTGGCTATACCTAACGAGTCGATCCTCCGACTGAGGCCGTGCGCGACCGCGGCCAGCGCCGACATGTGGATGACGGTTCCCCACGCATCCCAGGATGGATAGAGTGCCCGCAGGTTGGTGGCCGCGCTGAGAAGGGATAGCCCGGTCTCTTCGCACAGCCGCGCAAGGCGATCGCGGCGAGCGCTGAACAAGGCGAGCCGCTCCGGCACTGGTTCGCCCCGTTCAAAGTCGTATGTGTTCAGTCCGAAGATGTACAGCGCGTCGGCGAAGCTCGCCGGGTGAGTCCGCGGTACGGTCTGTCGGTTGATGCGGAGCGCCGCCAGGCTGTCCACCCCTCCGGAGAAGCAGAACGCAGCACGGCGCTCGGAGTACGAAACGGCGCCGGCCGAAGCTCGTTCGTTGAGCTCGAGGAGGGGCGGCCGGAGGTGAGGCTTCAGCATCGCCATCAGGTGCGTGGCCGTTCGCGATCCGTCGGCAAGACGCGGACAGACCTCCCCCTCCACGGCCACGCGGTGCTCTCCAAAGAGCATGGCGAGCGGAAAAGCCGCCAACAGCGCCGGATTGGACTGGGTAGCGGCCGAGTCAGCAAATTCGGCTGGCCAGTCGAACCAGACTACATCGTCGGCATGGTCGCGATCCTCCCAGGTGAGCCGGGCCGTCATTCGCGCGACATCTCCACGCTCCTCCATCCGCACATCATGCACTCTCATACCGGCGCCTCCCTCAGCACGCACCGCCGCATGAATCCAACGAGCATCTTGGGCAGAAAGCCCTGTAGCACGGTATCCGAGTGACCGGCGGCCAAGACCGGTTCCGGAACGATCGTCGCAATTGCAGCCGGATCGAACCACTCGGCAAGCCGATCGCGCCCGTGCTCGGCCGCACCTCTCACAGCTCGCCAGCCGGCATTGTCGAAGTCGTAGATCCGCACGTAGTAGCGACGCTCCGAATCCCCGGCCTGACGCAGAATTGCCGGCGCAACTGCAGGAATGTGCCGGCCGAGCGCCCGACGCAACCTCCAACCGAGCGAGGGAGCCAGCGGCCCGACATCGTGCGCATTGCGATCGAGCGGCAGGCGTGCGAGCGCCGGGAACTCACGGCGCATTACGCCATCCGCCAACCGACGGCTCGCCATCGTAGCGCGAGGCAACGCCAGCATCGTTTCCATCAGCTCCCGGTCCAGAATCGGCATCACCGGCCACGTACCGAATGACAATCGCCATGGCACTGCCCCGGCGTGAAAGCGCTTGTAGGTTGCCGTCCGCCACCGCCAAGGTCGCTCGGCTGGATCGCTGCAAATCGAGTCGAACCGGTTTTGGATGACTCCTTCCACGTCGTCAACCAGCTTGCGCAGCGACTCGGTGCGCACGAGCGATCGTAGCACCTTGGGCGATGTCGCGCGTTTGTAACTCCAAGCCAACATTTCCTCGCGTGCAGTCGGCAGGAGTGCATAACCACGCAACTCGAGAAGATACCCGTTCAGCAGCGCGCCTTCAGCGCTCACTAACGCATCCCATGTGCCCCAGGTATGCATGGAGCTCATGCCTCCCGACAGATGCTCCCACCGCACCACGCGGTCCGCGTAAGCCGGAAAACCAATGTAATTGATCTCGCCCATTCGCTGAGGCAGGTGAAGTGCTCGCGCAACTCCGGCGGCACACATCGCGTCATAATCGGCCGGCTTGCCGAGCGTCAGTGCTTCTGACACGGTTCCATGCCGCGACACGTAGCCGCCGAGCAGCCTGGAATCGCGGCCGCCGGAGAGGAGGAGCGACACATTGCCATGCGGACGTACGTGGCGGCGGACGGCAGTGTCCATGGCGGCGGCGAGCAAGTCCACCTGCTCATCGAAGCTGAGTGCGCCGTGGCGTTCTACTTCCGGAAAGACATAGTGCGAGGCCTCCGTTGCACCCGCCCCCGGTCGCCAGCGCAGGAGCGCACCGGCGCCGAGCCTTACGACTCCCTCGGTCAGACAGCGGCCGGCGAGCGGGCCACCCGCCAGCAGCAGCCCGAACAGGCCCTCCGCGCTTATCGCTTGGCGAAAAAGCGGATGATGGCGAAATCCCTCCGGCGTGGAACCGGCGAGAAGCACATCGCCCAACGCTGCATAGTAGACGGGGAACAGTCCGAGAATGTCTGCACCGATAATGACGTCATCGCCATCCACCACCGTTGCGGCGTAGAAACCGTCGAAGACCTGGGGCAGCGTCTGCTCGTTCGACCATGCGCGCGCAACCCCGGCCGCCGTTGCGCGGCCTCCGGTTCCGTCCTCCAGTGCATCACCCCATACCACTGCGCCGGTGCCGCCTGACGATACAGTGCTCAGCGGCGCGCTCGGCGACGCGCTCCAGACGATCGTCGTCCGGCCTGTCTCCAGCCGTCCGTTCTTCAGTGCCGGCACCGGGGCGAGCCAGGGAACCGCCAGAGCCACACAAGCCTCACGGCGCGCCGGATCGGGATCGGACACCACGAAGAACGAAGCGATGAAGCCGTCTCGTCAGGCGTCAGGGGGAGCCGGCGAACCGCGCTCTATCAGCTGCTCGAATCGAGCGTCCCCCCGCAACGGGTCCCAGGCAGGATCGAGACGCAGCCAGTGCGACGTTATGCCCGACGGAATGCGGAGCGCCAGGTCGAGCGCGTCGAGCGCTTCCTTCCGGTTCCCAACCAGCAACTGGACACGGGCTTCGTTGATTATCCAGCTCGGACCGTCGAGCGCGTCGGGCATGAGCAACTGCGCGCGCTTGGCCGCCCCGATTGCCTTTGCCTCCTCGCCGCGTAACGCGTATGCAATTCCCAACGCTCCGGAAATCCAGGCCACGTCCGGTGTCTTGGCGTATTCCGACTCGAGTACGAGGATGGAGGAATCGAGCGTGGCGCGCGCCGCAGCGCGCTGCCCCAGGTCCCCCAGTGCTTCGGCTCGAGCGAGCAGGTACATCGACGAGTCCAGCCCGAAGCGCCCGGGAACCGCCATCTCCAACCGCTCGGCGGGCGTTTCATACAGGCGCGCGGCGCCCATTAGCCAGTGGCCGAACAGCGGGCGCCAGCGGTCGGGAGGAACGATCGTGGCAACGCTGTCGAACAGCTGGCGTGCCGCCGCCGTATCGCCGTTGCGGCTCACCTGCAGCCCCGCCTTCAATAGATAGGCATCGACGAACGTGGGCTGCAGCGTGATCGCCCGATTGAGATACGTCTCCGCGAGATCATACTGCCGAATGTGCTGGCGAAGATGTCCGATGTTGAACCAGATGATGTGGAAGCGCGGGTCGAATTGGCCGGCAAGCTCGTAATCCCTGGCCGCTTGAATCCACTCGCCCTGGCGACGCCGGATATTGCCGAGTTGCAGGTAAACCCAGGCATTGCTCGGCTGGATCTGGCGCGCTGCGGTAAGAGCGTCGATCGCCTTTTCGTAGTCCCACTCCCCCCAATAGTGATACAGCCCCTGCGCGATGTGTGTCTCGGCCAGATTTGGGCCGAATTCCTTGGCCCGGTTTATCGCCGCCCGCGCGAGCGCGAGGCGTTCTGGCGTTTCATCATATCCGAGGCGATGAATCCATGTGTGCGTCTTGCCTAACTGTGCCCACGCCAGCGCGTAACCCGGGTCGAGCTCCGTCGCTCGCTGGTACATCAGCGCTGCGGAATCCACATCCTGACGTTCCCAGCTGCGGTTGTAGTAGCTGTTCCCGCGCAGATAGAAGTCGTAGGCAGTGAGATTGTCGGTTGGAACCGCGGCCAGACGCTCCCTTTCAGGATCAGGGAGGGCTACGTTCAGCGCCCGTACCACGCCCTCAGCTACACCGGCCTGCACGGCGAACACCTGCGACAGATCGAAATCTCCCTTGTACACTTCGGTCTGAGTCAGGTCGGATACCCTTATGAGGAGGACGGTGATTCTCACTCCCGGTACGCTGCTCCCCGCTCGATTCCACCGCACGCTTCCCTCGAGCAGATAAGACACGTTGAGTTCATCACCGATCTCCTCTACCGATTTCGAGCTATTGCGATACTGCGCTGCCGAGGTGCGCGCTATCACCCCGATGCTTCCGACGCCCGAAAGGCGGGACGTGATCTCTTCAGTGATCCCTTCCGTGAAGTACTCGTCCTCCGCGGCCCCGACATTTCGAAACGGGAGAACTACGAGCCGCGTACCTGCGCCCGCAGGCCCACCGTCGAGCGCTTGCCAGCCGAAATAGCCGCCAGTACCTAACAGAACCATGAGCACTGCGAGAACTGCCCACCTGGCAGGGCTGAGCGGCTGCGCGCGGGTCGAAGGCCCGGTGGCGGTACCTGTCGCCCGACCGGTGGACTGCTCGGCTTCGGTTGCCTCTCGCGGTGCGGCTCGCAAGGCAGCGGCCAGCTCACCGGCCGTGGCGTATCGATCGGCCGGTACCTTGGCCATCGCCTTGCGAACCACCGCCTCAATGCCGGGAGAGATGTTCGCCCGCGCCACCCGCATCGATGGAACGGCCTCCATCGCATGCCGCGCCAGGATCACCGGAGCGGAGGCGCCGCTGAACGGCGGCTCGCCCACAAGCATCTCGTACAGCACGCAACCGAGAGCGTAGATGTCGCTGCGCCCGTCGACCTTGTCGCCCATCCACTGCTCGGGACTCATGTAGTGGGGCGTTCCCACCGCGAGTCCTGTTTCCGTCAGCTTATCGGCAACTGCCTGATCTACAGCTCGTGCGATTCCGAAGTCACTCAACATCACCCGGTTTCCGGAAAGCAGGATGTTCTCCGGCTTTATGTCCCGGTGCACGAATCCCAGATCGTGCGCGTACTCCAGCGCGTCCGAAACCTCGAGAACGATCTTGATCGCTTCATCTATCGACAGCTGCCGGTCCCGCTTCATCCGGCCGCCTAGCGACTCTCCCTCTACGAACGGCATCACGTAATACAGCGTGCCGTCCGATTCCCCCGAGTCGTAAAGCGTCAGAATTCCGGGATGGTCCAGCTGCGCCGTGATCCGGATCTCTCTCAGAAATCGCTGCGCGCCTACCGACCCCGCCAACTCCGGCTCCAGTACCTTGACCGCGACCGGAGTGTCATCCTCCGGGTCGCGCGCCAGATACACGGTCGCCATTCCTCCCCGTCCGATCTCCTTCACGACGACGTACCGCTCGCCGAGCGCCTGTTGGAGATCCTGGAGGGGAGTAGTCACGGAAGTCGTCGGCTAGTTTGCGGCCCGCCCATCGGCGAGCCTGCTGGCAGCTTCAGGCGGGAAAATGCTGATGCAGCACATCACGATAGACCTCGGCACGCTTGTCCCAAGTATGGTGCTCCAGAACGTAGCGCTGAGCACCTTCCCGGTCCCACCGGCGCTCTGCCGCGTCGATGACCAGCCGCGCCATCTCATCCATGTCGCCGTTCTGCACCACGTACCCCAACCCCGAATCGCGCACCACGTGGTCGTTCGGAAAGCCCGACTCGCTGACGGTCGGGAGCCCGGCACGAAGGTAGTGGTAGATCTTGGTGCTCTCATTGTTATGCATGAAAGTCCCGGCCGACACAACCACCCCGACCGTCGCGAAATGCATGTGGTCCCATGAAGACCGATACGACACTGCACCCAGATGGGTGACGAACCGGCGGTCGAGCCGGGACCGGTCCCCAGGGCCAAAAACGTATACGCGCCCGCGTGGCGCAAGCAGGGCTCCGAGCGCATTGAGCTTTTCCGAGAGCACCCGGGTCGCCTCGGGCTGCACATCGTACAGATTACCCGAGAACACGCAGCGAATCGGCGGCCCCACCGGATATGGATCACTCCCCGGCGAAGGAAGCTCCGCATCGGCCGCCCCCGGCACCAGAAGGAATCCGGCGTGCCTTCCAATCGTCTGTTGCCAGAGGGCTCTGCCCGGTTCGGACAATAATGTTACGTAGCAGGCCCTTTCGTGAATAGCGCGCTGCACCTCGAACATCCGTGCTCGCTGCTCGCCGTAGAAGTATATACCCGCCATGTCAGTCGGTCCCACGACCGAGCCGAGCTTGGCGATCAGAAACTCATGGTTCCTGCCCCCATACCGCTCGAGCGTCTCGAAGCCCTGATGGAACAAGGTCTTGACCACGTCGTACTCGTCCCATTTCACCCGCGAGAGCGCCACCCGCCTCAGGTTCGGCGCCATCTGCACCGGTCGCCCCGTGATGCGCAGGCCCAGCTCCGCACTGGCCATGTCCACCTGATGACCACCGCGGGCGAGCGCCTCGGAGATTTTGAGCCAGCGGATGTGGGCCATGTCGCGCGGAGTGGTTATCGCGCCGCGCTCGGTATTGTAGACGGTGACGATTTTCGCCATCGGGGTAGCTCATGTGCGGGATAGCGGGCTACGTGCTCGCCAAGCCCAGGCAAGGTACGGGGTTGGGTGTGTCACTCCTCGACGGCGTGCGCGAGCGGGGGCCCGATGACGAAGGAGCGCTCTTCGTTCATCGCGGGACAGGCTCGATTCAGCTTGCCGCAACCTCGAGGTCGGTTGCCTCAGCGCGCCAGCGGGATGCTCATCTCTCCGAAATGTCCCACATGACGCACGATGTCGCCATCGTACATGCGCGGTACGCGGTGATCGACCTGAGCGAGGCTGCGCACCAGCCGTTCTCGAGCCGCGACGGCTCCATCGTCGCGGTTCTGAATGGCGAGATATACAACCATATAGAGCTGCGCGCCGCCCTCGCGGCGGAGGGTGTTGCCTGCCGAACCGCCAGTGACACCGAGGTATTGGTCGAAGGGTATCGCATCTGGGGCGCGGATCTCTGGAAACGACTGAACGGCTTCTGGTCGGTGGTCCTCCATGACGCTCGAAATGGCTCGGTCGTCATCTCGCGTGATCGCCTGGGTGTTGCACCACTGTACTACCGTGAGACCGAGGCGGGATTCTTCTTCGCTTCGCGTATCCGGCCGCTCCTCGCCGTGGATCCGAGCGACCACTCGGTAGATGAGGACGCGGTGCGCCTCTTCATCGAATCCGGCATAAAGGATCACGGTACGGACACTTTCTACAATGCGGTCAAGTGCTTTCCCGCGGCGACAACCGTCACGATGGCGCGCGGCGACGCCCGGCTGGGCGGAGCCTCTCTTAACCGGTACTGGAAATTGCCGCGTCAACGCATGCGACGGAATGAGATTTCGCTTGCTGAGGCGGCGCAGGGGATCCACGAGCGATTGGTTCGCGCCGTGGAACTTCGCTTGCGCTCCGACGTGCGCGTCGCTTTCGAGCTGAGTGGAGGGCTCGACAGCTCGAGCGTTGTGGCAGCCGCGGCAGAACTGGGACACCGCCCGCGTACCTACACGATTCACGTTCCCGAGCGCGACGAGCTTCCGTGGGCGAGCGCCGTGGTCAAGCACTTCGGAATCGAGAACACGGTGCTCACCGCAAGCGAAGGTCCCATTGGGAGTGAGGCGAGGCGTTTCGCCCGCATCATGGAGGAGCCGTACCATTCGCCAAACGTGTATACATCCTACACGATGCGGCGGGCGATGAAGAGGAATGGAGAGGCGGTAGTCATTTCCGGCTCGGGTGGGGATGAGCTTCTCGCCGGTTACGAGCACGAATTCTGGGACGCCGCTCGCAAGGCACTGTGGGTGGATGGCGCCCGATGGCAGGCAGTGCGCCACGCGATCGCGCATAACGCCGGGTCCAAAGCCAGACTTCGGCACTCCGTTCGCGAGGCGATCGGGGCGACCAAGCGCGGCGTTCGTGCCGCGAGCCGCATTGCGTCAGGCGGATCTGCACGACAGGATGCGGCCCCCGAACCGATGATGCGTCAGGCATATTGGAATGCCTCGTTCGACGAGCGTGTCCGCTTCCACTTCGAAGTCGCTCAGCTTCCGTACTACCTCCGCAACGGCGATCACCTGACGATGTCCATCCCGCTCGAGCATCGCTTTCCCTTTCTCGATTGGGAGCTGGTGGAGTTCGGCGCGCGCATCCCGGTGGCGCATTTGTACCGGAATGGATGGACCAAGTACGTGCTTCGTCAGGCGATGCGCGGCATACTTCCCGATTCGGTGGTTTGGCGGCGGGACAAGATGGGTTTTCCCTTTCCATTCAGGAGATTCTTTACCGAGCACGAGTCGTCGCTGCGACCGGCCGCCTGTCGCGCCATGAACGCGGGATACGGCAGCGCCGAGGCATTCGATTACACTGCCATGGCGCACGGCGACCCGCTTCGCCTCTGGCGATTGTGCTCGACCGGCTTCTGGCTCGAGGCTTCATGACGATGCCCGTACGCGAGCCCGGCGCCTCGGCCCCCGTCACGGCTGTCCCTCGCGTGGCGCTGTTGGCGCGCAACCTGGTGATCGGGGGCGCGGAGCGCACCTTTCTCAATCTCGCCAACCATGCACGGCGGATAGTCCCGATCCCCATTCTCCTGCGGCGGCGCGGCGGGCTGCTCGGTGAGATGTCGTCCAACGTCGAAATCCATTCCCTGGACGCGGATCTGGCCGGCCTGATTTCGGCGGATGTGCTGGAGGGAATGCCGGGAGGCTCGACCGCTCAGCTGATGCTCGAGTGCCGCCGCCTTACGCGGCTGCTCGATGTGTACGATGTTCCGCTGGTAACTTCGTTTCTGATGCGCTCGCACATCGTGGCCCTGCTCGTCAAGATGCTGTTCCGGCCGAAGTTGAAGGTCGTGATCAACATCCATGAGCACACCTCGGAATCCGCCCGCTACCTCTACCCGACTCGACGCGACCTTACGCTCGCTCGATGGATAACGAAATCACTCTTTCCGAAAGCGGACCGCATCGTCGTCGTCGCCGATGAGCTCCGGCGCGATCTGGTGGAGAACTTCGGCATATCGCCGGCGCTCGTGCAGACGGCACACAATCCGGTGGATCTCGACCGCATACGCAGAATGGGAAGCTTCGCGCCGGAGCTCGATATGCATGACGGCGATCCGCGGCCCACCATATGCGCCGTCGGACGTCTCGTGTACCTCAAGGGGTACGATCTTCTGCTGCACGCCGTCGCCGAGCTTCGGAAAGCGCTTCCCGTGCGACTTATCATCGTCGGCGACGGCGATGAACGCGGAGAGCTGGAGTCGCTCACCGCCCAGCTGGGACTGGAGAAGGACGTGCGCTTCGTCGGCTGGCAGGGCAATCCGTGGGCGTACATGGCCCGTGCCGACGTGGTCGCAGTCAGCTCGCGAACCGAAGCCTTTCCCTGCGTGCTCACCGAAGCCATGGCGCTCGGCGTTCCCACCGTTGCGGCGGAGTGCTCGGCCGGCATTCGGGACTGTCTCGATGGGGGCAGTGCGGGGCTGCTCGTTCCGCCTGACGATCCGCCGGCCCTCGCGCGGGCGCTGCACCGTGTTCT
>CAZPCC010000274.1:0-23501 GCA_964584905.1 uncultured Gemmatimonadaceae bacterium
CCTGGCAGGCTACGGCGTGGACCGAAGCGAGCGGGATGAGAAAGTCGCCGCTACGATCAACTCCGACCTGCCGCGCTGGATCGTGGAGGCTCTGGCCGCGCCTGACGAGCATTCTTGGGATGGCCAGCGGTTCGTGCACGCCGGTTCCGCGCTGGAGTACGGGGAGATCAGCGGAGATCTCGCCGAATCCTCGGAGCCGAATCCGACGACGCTTTACGGCCGGACCAAGCTTGCCGGTACGCTCGCCGTACGGCGCACGTGTGAGGAGTTGGGCGTGCGCGGCATAACCGCCCGCTTGTTCACCGTGTACGGAGCGGGAGAGCACCCGGGCCGCCTGCTCCCCACGCTGCTCGAAGCGACGACGCATAACGAACCGATCCCCCTGAGCTCCGGAGCGCAGCGGCGGGACTTTACCTACGTCGAGGACGTGGCCGAAGGGCTGCTTCGCCTTGGCACGTTGAGCTCGCCGCTGCCTGGCGAGATCATCAACCTGGCAACGGGGCTGCTCACCGAAGTGAAGGAATTCGCGGCCGAGAGCGCGCGAGTGCTCGGGATAGCTCCGCAGCGGCTCGACTTCGGCGCACTGCCGGCTCGTGCCGAGGAAATGCAACACGACCCGGTTTCGGTGGCGCGGTTGCGACAACTGTCAGGCTGGGTGCCAGCTACCGGGATCGCCGACGGGGTCCGCCAAACCGCTGCGTCGCGTGGATCTCGGTCGTAGCGGGCATCCATGTCGAAGGGTTGGCAGGATGCATCAGGATTTGACGGATCAAATGGATCCGATCCCTGGCATGCCGTCCTCCGAGCGCGACCAGGAAAAGAAGTAACGGCGATTGAGCGTTCAGTTGGCGGAGCGACGCTGGCGAACGCCAAATCGGTTAGGCGGCTCGAGGTCGTCAACTACCCACTCGATTCCTGAAAGGAAAAACACAACCCAACCTTTCTCACACGCGATCGGATCCATTTGATCCGTTCAATCCTGATGCATCCTGCCAACCTTCGACATGGATGTTCGTCGAAGGCGCCTAGCGAGGCTGAAACGCCCGCATTTCCTCCGCCCCGGCCGCGGACCCGTTGCGCGCAAGCCGGTCCCGATACCACTCGATTGCCTCGGTGAGCCCTTCGTCCATCGTATATGAAGGGCGCCAACCCATCATGCGGCGCGCCTTGGCGCAGTCGAGGTACTGCTTCGGAATCTCGTGGTTCGCTTCGTTCATGATCCGCGGCTCGAGATGGG
Source organism: uncultured Gemmatimonadaceae bacterium (assembly GCA_964584905.1). GTDB lineage: Bacteria > Gemmatimonadota > Gemmatimonadetes > Gemmatimonadales > Gemmatimonadaceae > JALZIF01. The sequence continues at coordinate 1,238 of CAZPCC010000274.1, forward strand.
ACTTGCCCATGAGCGCGAGAATGCGGTCGACCAGATCGACAACCGACATCGGCGTTTCAGTCCCGAAATTGAACGCCTCGCCGACGAACTGCTCGTCAGGCAGGCGCTCGGCCAGCTGCAGGTACGCATCCACCGCGTCGCGCACGTAGAAATAGTCGCGGATGAAAGTGCCGTCGCTCCGGATGATCGGCTGCTCATCGAGCAGCGCCGACCGGATCGTGCCGGGAATCAGCCGGTTGAAGTTGAGATCACCGCCGCCGAAAAGATTGCCGCAGCGGGTTACCGCCACCGGCGTCTTGTAGGTGTGGTAGTAGGAGAACGAAATGAGGTCGGTACAGCTCTTCGATACGTCGTAAGGAAACCTTCCCTGAAGCGGCGCATCCTCGGTATAAGGCAGCACGTCGTGGCTGCCGTACGCCTTGTCGCTCGACGCCACGATCACCCGCTGCATGATCCTGCTGCACGCCTTGCAAGCCTCGAGCAGGTTCCATGTGCCGCGGATGTTCGACTCGAAGGTGGAAAGCGCGGATCGGGACGCCGTGCCGACGATTGTCTGGGCGCCCAGGTGGAAGACGGTGTCGATCTCGTACTCGTTGAGCGCGCGAAGCATCAACTGGTAGTCCTCGAGCTCTCCGCGCACCGTGCGAACGCTTGTCAGCGTGCTCGTTTCCATCAGCCTGCTCTCGGGCACCCAGTCGCGTACGAGACAGGTGACGCGCGCGCCGCGCCTCACGAGCTCCTGAGTGAGCCAGGAGCCCAGCAATCCGGATGCGCCGGTCACGAAGACGCTTCGCTCGCGCCAGAAATTGTTCACGCCCATGTCTTCCACGGTGCATTCCCCGCCGCCCACAGCGCTTCGAGCAGCTCCTTCTCGCGCAGCGTGTCCATCGGCTGCCAGAACCCTTCGTGCCGGAACGCCATCAACTCTCCGTCCTCCGCCAGTCGCTCGAGCGGTTCGCGCTCCAGTACCGAGTCATCGTCGACAAGATAATCCAGCACCCGCGGCTCGAAGACGAAGAATCCGCCGTTGATCCATCCCTCCCCCGTCTGCGGCTTCTCGGAGAATGTCCCCACCGCATCGCGCCCCTCTTCCAGCACAAGCCCGCCGAATCGCGCCGGCGGCCTGACCGCCGTTACCGTGGCGAGCTTGCCGTGCGACCGGTGAAAGTCCATCAGCGCACGGATGTCCACGCTGCCAAGACCGTCGCCGTACGTCGCCATGAACGTCTCGTTACCCAGCCACGGCTCGAGCCGCCGGATGCGCCCCCCGGTCATCGTGTCGAGGCCGGTGTCGATGAGCCCGATCTTCCAGTCGATAGGACTGCCGTTCATTACGCTGACCGCGCCGTCCTTCAGATCGATGATGAAGTCGGCGCTGTGGATGTAGGCGTTGCGGAAATACTCCTTTATGTACTCGCCCTTGTAGCCGCAGGCGACGAAGAATTCGTTGAAGCCATGAGCCGCATAGATGCTCATGATGTGCCAGATCATCGGCTTGCCGCCAATCTCTACCATTGGCTTCGGACGCATGGACGTCTCTTCGGCCAGGCGCGTGCCCCGCCCGCCGGCGAGGATGACGACCTTGGTCAAACGATCCTCGGTGAGGGAATGGGAATGATGAACTGCCCGCCGCGCTCCGCGTACTCCCGCTGCTGGCGCATGATCTCTTCGGCGAAGTTCCACGCCAGAATCATCACGTAGTCAGGCTGCTCGTCGAGGATGGTGGTCGCCGACCGAACCGGAAGGTGCATCCCCGGCGTGTATCGCCCCACCTTCAGCGCGCTCTTGTCCACCGTGTACGGAAGCGTTTCAGTGCCGATTGCACAATAGTTGAGCAGCGTGTTGCCCTTGGCCGGAGCACCGTAACCGACCACCGTCTTTCCCTCGCCGAGCAGCCGCTGGAGCATGTCGCGTACATCGCGCCGGTTCGCTTCGACATCGGCGGCGAACCGCTCGAACCGGCCGAAGGTCGTTAGGCCCAGCTCCTCTTCTTCGCGGATCATCGCCAGCGCATCGGCCGAGTGTTCCGGATACCGCTCGCGCCGGCCGGCATACATGCGAATCGATCCGCCGTGCACCGGCATGCGGTCGATGGCGACCAGCGACAGCCCGGCGCCCTCGCAGAGCGTTCGCAGCGCCGTAACCGAGAAATAGCAGAGATGCTCGTGATAGACCGTATCGTATTCCAGCTTGTCCATCATCTCGCGCAGATACGGCGCCTCGATGATGACCAGACCATCCTCGCTGATCAGATCCCGGCAGCCGCCGAGAAAGCCGAGGGAGTCGTCCACGTGCGCGAACACGTTGTTGCCGATCACCGCCTTCGCCGACCCGTGCGAGTCGAGCACATCCGCAGCTACTTCCCCGTCGAAGAAGCGATTCACCGTCTCGATGCCCCGCTCGGTGGCGATCGCCGCGATGTTGGTGGCCGGCTCGATGCCGAGCGTCCGCACCCCGTGCTTCTGAAAGCAGGAGAGCAGGCTGCCGTCGTTGCTGGCGATCTCCACCACCAGATCGCCGTCCCCCAGACCCAGTCGATCGACCACCGCCTGCGCGTACTTGACGTTATGCGCTGCGATCGTGTCGGAGGTGCCGGTGACGTAGATGTAGTCGCGAAAGAGCACCTCGGGGTCGATCACATCGAGGAGCTGGACCAGTGCGCAGCGCTCGCAGAAGTAGACATCCAGCGGATAGCGCTCTTCGGTGGCGAACTCGGCGGGGGAGCGCGGGAACGCATTCGCCAGAGGCTGCGGGCCGAGCTCGAGAAATTTTCGCAGGTCACCGCCCCCACACGCCCGGCAATCCGTACGCCGGTGATGCGTGGAGCGGGTGGCAGCCTTGGTCAAGGTGCTGGTGGGCAAGGTGGAGGACGGTTGGTTGGTGCGTGGCGGGCAGGAAGTGCTTTGGGCGCAGCAGTCTCGCAAGGTGCGACTGCTCCGCCATGACGTGTTACCCTGACTCAGCGAGTCACGTATGCTCCGGACTTGTGCGCCGGCGAGCTCGGGGCTTTCACCTCTCGGCGCCAGGCTTTGATGCCAGGTGAAAAGCGGAAGATGAGCAGCCCCCGGAAAAACTCCCAACAGGTGCTGGCGCGAACGTGCGACAGGCCGCCGCCGCGCATGCGCGCGAACACGTTCAGCTCCAGCACGCGAATGCCCATGTAGTGTGCCTTGATCATGATCTCTGGATCGAGGAACCACTGCTTGGACGTGATCTGCATGGCGCCAAGTACTTCGCGCGGCAGGATTTTCGGCACGCCGTTCAGGTCCAGCGATCCGAGCGTTGGCCACAGCAGCCACACGAGCGCGTTATAGCTGATCGACACGACCTTGCGCACGAGTCCATCCATGCGAAAGCGCCGGCGCACCTTGGCAAGGCACTTTCCGTTCGTGGCGGCGAGCGCCTCGTAGAGGCGCACCACGTCTTCGGCGTCTACCTGGCCGTCCGCGGGAATCCACCCGATCCATCTCGCGGTACAGAGCGGAAACCCGCTCGTGACGCCGAACCCGTAACCTTCATTCCGTTCAACCCGGTGCGGAACGACCGCCGGGAGTTCCTCCGCCAGCTGCCGGATTATCTCGCCAGTGCGATCTCGCGAGCCGTTGTCCACTACCACCAGTTGCAGCTTGTAACCCGCCGACTCGAACGCGTAGGCCAGGCGGCGTACGGTGTAGGCTACGATCTCTTCCTCGTTGTACGCCGGCATCACGATCGAGATGTCAGGCTCTCGGTCGTCATGGGCTTCAATGTGTCGTTCCACGAGGTCGGTCATCGTCACTCTCGCATGGGCGCCGCTCCCAGTGCCGTGCCGCGAAACCGCCTTTGTTAGCCGATTCCGCTGTACGACATTGTACTGCCAGCTTGTTTTCCCGCAACACGGCCGACGCTCTCGCCCTCGATCGCAGGACTTCGGTGACCGCGGAAAAGGCAAAGGCTGTGCCCGCTTAAGCTGCCTGAATCCTGTTCTCGCAGCCTCGAATTACCCTGTAGTGTGGCGCCGTCGCCACGCGCGTGTAGCGACGGTCGAGGGGAGAGCCAAATATGAAAGCGGGAAAGGGGAAACGGGAAACGGGAAACGAATTCGCCACGTCAACAGCTCGTTTCCCTTTTCCCGTGTCCCCTTTCCCGTGTTTGGATGGCCGGGAACGCGGCGAGCGCTGCTATCTTTGATCAGGGTCGCTCTTCAAGCGCCTGACACGCTCGACGCGAGCATGACCCCTTCCTCAGCATCACGACCGGAGTGGAGGCTCCTAGCTTGGCAAAGAAACCCAACTACGATTTCGAGAAGCGAAAGAAGGAACTCGAGCGCAAGGCAAAGACCGACGCCAAGCGCGAGGAGAAACGGCGGCGGCGCGAGGGAGCAGCCGACGAACAGGAGGATTCGGCGCCGGCCGGCTCGGGCGGACCCACGCCTCAGGAATGATCGTTCCGGCGGCGGGCGGGCCGCGCCGTGGTGAAGAACTGGAAGGCCGGCTGCGGGAATCAACCGGGATGGTGCAAGGCAGGTGCGGCGGCTATCGCTTCTGGTTCGGGACCATGGTCACCGGCCCACCGGGAAATCGTCTGCGCCGTGTGGCTCACGCCGGAGTGCTCACCCCGGAGTCTCGGGCGGGCGATTGCCGAGGTTCAAGCCTGTGTGCCTGGCGTGGTCGGGGTACCGTTAGGCACCGCGGGAGGCGCGCTGGACGCCGGCCGTTCGCCGCGACGCCAGTAGGCGGTAGCGGGCATGGCACGACGCTCGAGAAGATTGGTGTAGTATGCGAGCACCCGCCCGCGTACGCCGGCTTCGGTGTCCTCTGCTTCAGCGCGAAACGGCGCATATCGATGACGGTCGTCGGTGGAGACTCCGAACCACCACCACGCATCCTGTCGTGCGCCACGCGCGATCTCGACCCGGCAGGTGAACTTGCGACCGTCGTCGTCGAATTCGAAGGCTTTGAGCAATGAACCTCTGTTGTGGGCTTTCCGAAAGGTACTCTCGCGCACGTAACGCCGCTTAGCGCGTTACGAGCAACCTTCATCCGGAGTCATCATGCGCCTCACGTTGGCCGCTCTGCATCTGCTTGCGCTGGGCGTGGGGCTCGGCGCCGTCTGGAGCCGGGCGGGTGCGCTCCGCGGCACCCTCGACAAAGCCGGGTTGCGCCGGGTGTTCAGCGCAGACGCCTGGTGGGGCGTCGCGGCGGCGCTATGGCTCTCCACGGGATTGGCGCGACTGTTCATGGGCACGGAAAAGGCCGTCTCCTACTACATGACCAACCCCATGTTTCACGCGAAGATGGGGCTGTTTCTCGTAATACTGCTGCTGGAGATCTGGCCAATGATGGTGCTCATCCGCTGGCGGCGTCAGGTCGCCCGGGATGGAACCGTGGATACGTCACCGGCGCCGCGCCTTGCAACGGTGAGCAGGGTGGAGGCGGCGCTGGTCGCGGTCATCGTCTTCGTGGCGGTAGCGATGGCGCGGGGTTATGGCGCGTCGTAATCTGCGGCATCAGGCTCTGAGATGAGAGATCACTCTCATTCTTTACGGAACGATCTCTCCCCCCGTCATGTCTCTCAGCGTAACCGGCCCCAGGTTCAGCGCCCTTAGCGTGGGCTCGACGCCCGCCCTGTCGCCGACGATGATGATCGCCAACCGTGCCGGATCGATGTACTTTCGGGCGACGCGCTGTATGTCCTGCTGCGTGACCTGCTCTATGCGCTGTACGTACGAGTTGTAGTAGTCGAGCGGCAATCCGTATGTAACAACGGGAGCCAGACGGAACCCTATGTCCCGGGTGGTCTCGAAGTCTCCCGGCAGGCCGAGCTGGAGGTACTTCTTTGCCTTCTCGAGCTCCGGCCGAGGCACGGTGTCGAGGATGGCACGCAGCTCCTTCATGAATTCGATCAACGAGGAGTCGGTCTTCGTACCGGTAACTTCTGCGGACGCGGTGAACGGCCCCGCCTCCCGGCGCATCGCGAAGCCTGACCCCGCACCGTACGTGTATCCCTTCGTCTCTCGCAGGTTCTGATTGAGCCGGCTGGTGAACGAGCCTCCCAGGATCGTGTTCATCACCTCGAGCGCGAAAAAGTCATCGGTCGATCGCGCCACCCCGATGCTTCCGATCCGCACCGACGACTGTGGTGCACCGGGCTTGTCGATGAGGTAGACCGTGGTGCGCGACGCCGCGGCCGGCTGGGAATACCGGGTGCGCGGTACCTCGGCGCGTTGCCAGGCACTGAACATCCGGGTGATACGCGCCTCGATGTCAGCCGGCGCGACGTCGCCCACCACGATCAGGGTAGAGTTGTTCGGCCGGTAGTACGCGCGATAGAAATTCTCCAGATCGGCGCGGGTCATCGCCTCGGTGGCGGCCTCGGTGCCGCCTAACGGACGCCCGTACGGATGATCGTTGCCGTAGAGAATGGCCGCATAGGCGCGGTCGGCGATCGCCGGCCCGCGGTCCCGCAGCTGCAGCAGGCTGGTGAGGCGCTGCGTCCGCAGCCTCTCCAGCTCGTCGGGTGGAAAGCTCGGATTGAGCGCGACATCGGCGAACAGGGCAAGCGCGCTGTCGAGCTGGGCAGTCGGCGTGTGCAGCATCACCCGCGACACGTCCCATCCGCCGCTGCTGCTGACCGATGCGCCTAACGCCGCCTCCTGCGCGGCGATCTCGAGCGCCGAGCGCGATGTGGTTCCCTCCTGCAGCATGCTGGCGACGAGGGTGGCCACCCCTGGCTTGTCGGCCGGATCGGCTTCCCCGCCGGTGCCCACCAGCAGCATGAAATCGGCAATCGGCAGCTCGTGATGCTCCACGATGAGAAGACGCATCCCGTTCGGCAGCGTGCGCTCGACTACCGGCGGCAGCGCCAGCGCCGGAGGTGCGGCGAGGACCGGGGGCAACGCGCGGTCGAATGAGGGCTGGACGGAGGGCGCGGCGGCAGTCTGGCTGGAGCGTGCCGTATCCGGCTCGAGCTCTACCGCGCGAGGCGAGCGGGCGCACCCGGCGGCAACCGCCGCTGCCGTCAGAAAGACTGTCAGGCGGCGCGCGCTCACTGCGCACCTCCCGACACTTTCAACTCGGCCTGGCCCTCGGGGACGATCGTCAGCACAACCTTTTTCCTCCCCAGATACGTAGCCGCTACGCGCTGCACATCGGCGGCGGTAACGGCATCGTAGCGGGCCGCGTCCTGCCGTACGTAGTCGGGCGAGCCGGCGAAGTAGTTGTACAGATTCAGTTGATAGGCTTTGCCGAGCACGCTAGCCAGGCGGTCGAGAAAATTTGCGCGGATGGTGTTCTGCGCCCGCGTCATTTCCTCCGCGGTCACCCCTCGCGTGATGATCCTGTTCAGTTCTTCCTCCAGCAGCTCGGCCATTCGGGTCGGCGTCTGTTCCGGCTTGGGAGTGATGATGACCCCGAAGCTGCCGGCGATCCGGCCGCTGTTCTGGAAAGCGGTCACGTCCTGCGCCACCTGCATCTCGTAGACCAGCCGCTTGTACAGCCGCGAGTTCTTGTCGCCGGCGAGCACGTAGGCGAGGAGATCGAGAGCCGCATCGTCAGGCGCGAACAGCGGAACGCTGTGCCACGCCTGGTACAGGCGCGGCAGCTGAACCTTGTCCTCGAGAACGAGAAAGGTGTCGGCGGCGAGGGTGACCGGCGGCGGCGACGGCCGCGCCGGCATCGCCGGCCCCCGCGGAATGTCGCCGAAGTAGCGCGCTACCCACGCCCTGGCCGAGTCGGGAACGAAGTCGCCGGAAATGACCATCGACGCGTTGTTAGGCGCGTAGTACGTGCGGAAGAAGTCCTTCACGTCCTCGAGCGTCGCGGCACTCAGGTCCTCCATCGAGCCGATCACCGACCACGAGTACGGATGCGTCGGCGGATACAGCGCCGCCGAGATCGTCTCGAACGCCTTGCCGTACGGCACGTTGTCCACCCGCTGGCGGCGCTCGTTCTTCACTACATCGCGCTGCAGGTCGAGCTTGGCCTGATCCATTGTCGGAAGCAGGAATCCCATCCGGTCGGCATCCAGCCATAACGCCAGCGGCAGGGCATTCGACGGCATCTGCTCGTAATAATCCGTCCGGTCGGTGTTGGTGGACCCGTTGTTGCTCGCTCCCGCCGCCTCGAGCATCTGATCGAAAGCGCCGACCGGAACGTTCTCCGAACCCATGAACATGATGTGCTCGAACAGGTGCGCGAACCCGGTGCGCCCGGGCTTCTCATCGGCGGAGCCCACCTTGTAGAAAGTGTTCACCGCAACCAGCGGCACCGAGTGATCCTCGTGCAGAATCACCTCCAGTCCATTCGGCAGCGTGTACTTCTCGAATGCGATGCGCGGTATCTGCTGCGCGGCGGCCGTCGACGCTCCCATCAGGAACGCAGCGGCCAGCACCTTGAATCCACGACGACTCATTGCGTGATGCTCCTCTCGAACAGTAGGGCAAAGGGTACTTTCACCGATTCGCTGAGCACGTACTTCCACTCCTGTCTGGCGCTGCTCGAGATCGGGCTCGTTCGGGTAGGCGATGCGAGTGGCACCAGCCCGTGACGCCGGGCCAGAACGGTCAGCCGCAACATGTGGAACGGGTCACTGACCAGAATCACCGTCGTATCGTTATGCGCGCGCAACCATGTCGCCACCGCCACCATCGACTCACGGGTCGTCCGTCCCTTGTTCTCGGTGATGATTGCCGAAGAAGGAACCCCCCGGCTCAGCGCGTATTTCCGGCTGACCGCCGCCTCGCTGGTTGTATCTCCCACGCCAATTCCTCCCGTCAGCACCAGCTTCGGCGCGAGCCCTTTCTTGTACAGCGACACGGCGTGATCGAGCCGTGCCCGCAATACCGGCGATGGCCGGCCGACGTACTGTGCAGCTCCCAGCACCACTATCGCATCGGCCTGGCGGGCCGTGTCCTGCCGCGAGAAGAACATCACCGCGGACACCGACACCACCCACGTCACGACAATGACGGCGAGGATGAACCCCGCAAGCCACAACTTCATCCGCGTCGCAAGTCGGCGTGCCATGCGGCGGAAGCTAGGCGCGCGTCGGCTGAGGGTCGAGGGCCGCACTGCCTGGGCGCCGCGAAGCGGTGCTCCTCGCGATGCGGACCCGTGGCGCCGATCGCCGACCCGACGCTTCCACTCCTCAGACCTACGACACTCGCGGTCGGGCGGAAGTTTGCTCCCTAGTCGGCGAGACTCAGCATCGCCAGCCAGAAAACATCGAAGGCAGCGCGCGGATCGTAGGCAGGGTCGCGCGCGGCGGCGATTGCCAGTCCGTCCCTGAACGCAAGAACCGCCTCGGTGATCAGCTCCGTCGGCACTCGGGGCTTGAGACCGAGAAGCTCGAACAACCGGGTGGTCGAAGCGCTCGAGGCTTCGCGGCGCACGCGAAGCGAAACCTGAATTTCGCGCCGAACGAGGTCGTCGCGGGAATCGGTCAGCTCAACGAGAACATGGAGGTGGCCCCTCCCAAGCTCGTCATTCAACCAGCTCCACAGATCGTCGATCGCCGTCCGTGGGGTGGAGTGCGCCAGGGCCAGACCTTCCCGCTCCACCAGCTGCCTCGTAATCCATTCCAGCACACGAGCGAGCAGCGTTTCCTTGTCGTGGAAATGGTAGTGAATGAGCCCCTTGCTCACCCGCGCCTCTTCCGCCACCTCGCTCATGGTAAGCGCCAAAACGCCCCGCTCGGCAATGGTGAGCGCGGTCGCATGAAGAATCCGGTCAGCGGCGGACAGTCGCGACCGGCCATCAGGTTTAAGAGACGTAGCCATGGGCTCCCCGTGGGCGCTGCGGGCGAGAGGCACCGCGGAGCGCTAGGTCCAGCAACTTAAAGTGCCCGGTGGGAGCGCGGAAATCTACCGGGCCAGGTCACCTTTCGGCGGCTATAAGCCGATGCGCCTCCCGGCGTCGGGCGCAATGGCGTGATATCCCAGCTCCCGGAGGCGAAGCACGAGCGCGTCCTGCGCTTCGGGCTCTCCGTGTACCAGGTACACGTCACGCAACGCAGGAGTATGTGCCTTCACTCCATCGAGCCAGCGGAGGAGCTCCGTGCGGTCGGCGTGCGCGCTGTAGCCGTTAAGGATCTCTACCTGGGCCCGTAGCGGAACCATGTCGCCGAACAGCTTTATCTCCGGTTGGCGCTCCACAATCCGGCGGCCGGCGGTATGCTCTGCCTGAAAGCCGACGATCAAGATCGTGTTCCGGGGATCCCCGGCTCCCTGTCTCAGGTGATGCACGATTCGCCCTGCTTCGGCCATACCGGACGCCGCGATGACGATGATCGGCGTGGTGATGGTGTTCAGGCGCTTCGATTCCTCGACCTTGCGCGTGTACTCCACCTGCTCGAACTCGAACAGGTCATGCACCTTCTGCACGAGGTTTTCGGTCTGATCGAACACTTCGGGATGTTCGGCGAAAACGGTGGTCACGCTGATCGCAAGCGGACTATCGACGAAGATCGGAAGCGCCGGGATTCGATTGGCGAGCCGCAGGGCATGCAGGTCGTACACGATTTCCTGAGTTCGGCCCACCGCGAATGCCGGAATGAGAATGCGGCCACCACGCGCTGCCGTCTCTCGCACCACCCGCGCCAAATGTTCGCGCGCGCCCTCCACCGACTCGTGATCGCGGTTGCCGTACGTGGACTCCATGATCACCAGATCTGCTCCGGCCGGCGACTGCGGATCGCGGATGATCGGGAGCCCCCAGCGTCCAACGTCACCGGAAAAGACGAGGCGCTTGGTGTTTCCACCCTCCGTGCACTCCAGCGATACGCACGCCGAGCCAAGGATGTGACCGGCATCGAGGAATGTGGCACGCACTCCGGGAACGACCTCGAACGGACGGGCGTACGGCACGCCCACCATCAGTTCGGCTACCCGGGCCGCGTCTCGCATCTCGTACAGCGGCGGGATCGCCTCCCTTTGCCGCCGGGAGAGAAACTCTGCGTCCTTCTCCTGAATGTGCGCCGAGTCGGCGAGCATGACGGCGCAAAGGTCCCGGGTAGCCGCGGTGCACCAGATGGTGCCGTTGAATCCGTGCCTGGCGAGTAGCGGGAGCCGACCGGCGTGGTCTATGTGCGCGTGTGAGAGAACGATTGCGTCGATCTCCTCGACAGGCAGCGGGAGGCGCCGATTCTTCGCATCGCTCTCCTTGCGGCGCCCCTGGAACAGACCGCAATCGAGGAGAACGGTGTGTCCGTTTACGCGAAGGATGTGGCAGGAGCCGGTGACTTCGCGCGCGGCGCCGTGAAACTCGATTTCCATCGTGTTGGGTGTCGGGAAATGGTACCGCTCTCGATCGCGCCTCCGAAGCTACTAGCGAGCCGCGCGTCATGCGAGCGCGAGCATGGTTACCATTAAGGGTGCGGCGCTGCCCGACGGAAAACACTTGCCGCACCTTGCTGTTGGGCCCGCATAACGTAATTTGTTGCCAAGCACCTTCGTGTAACACGCGGATGTGCCGCCGCGTGCGAGTCGACCACTACCGACGACGGTTCTACAATGATCGGCAAGCACGCGCCGTGGCCAGCTGGGTTATCGCTGGCGCTCCTGGCATTTACCGCCTGCAGCGACGGTACCGGACCGGGACACCGCGTCGATGCCTCGGGCGGCGTGATCAGCTCCCTCGGCGACAGCATTCGCCTCACGATTCCCTCGGGAGCCCTCACCGAGGCAGTACGCATCACCGTGGAGCGCATCGCATCCCCTCCCATCGGCAACGGTCTGGTGGGGGGAACCGCCATTCGAATCGGCCCGCCGGGAACTGTGTTTGCTCTCCCCGTCGCAATCGAGCTGTCGTACGATCCGGAGCGCGTACCGGGTGGTGCAACCGAAGCCGACCTTCGGCTTCACGGGTTCGTAGACGGCAGCGGCTGGGGGGAGCTGGCCGCCGGGAGTACGCGCAACGCAGTGACGCGCCGAATTTCCGGACAGCTGTCTCAGGATGGGATCTATGCGATTCTGCCCGCGGTACCGGCGTCGGTAGAGCTGACGGACACCGCGCGCGCACCGAGCCCAATCACACCGCTGCGTGGACGCGCCCTGGTGGGCGCCGCGTACGATGTGGCCGGCGCACCGCTGGTGGGAGTCACTCTTACCCTTACCTCACTGGATCCATCGATCGCGACGGCACAGCCAGGGCTTGCCGTCGCCGGCCTGTCGCCGGGATCGGCCCGCATGGTGCTGGCCGCCGGTGACGCGCGCGACACGCTCAGCATTAATGTTACGTTCGGTTGGCGCAGGCTGAGCTTGACCGGGGGTGGCAACGCACCGTGGCATTCGTGCGGAATCGGGCATGACGATCAGGCGTATTGCTGGGGCGAGAACGGGAGTCTCCAGGCCGGGGTCCTCGCCCCCGATAGTATCGTCAGGCCCACTCAGGTTTCCGGTGCGCCGCAGGCAACTTCGTCAGGGTTCGCGATAGCGTCGGGCTCCGAAGCCACATGCTACATGCCCGACTCGGGCTGGGTGTGCTGGGGCATCGAGCGGATGCACGGAATGGACAATCCGGCGGTCACCCTTCCGCGTGCTGCCAGCTGGCTTCCCGAGGGGACGATGCACCTCGGGTACGGTGGAGGCTGCATAACGACTGCTCCAGGGGAGGCGTACTGCTGGGGAGTTTCGCCCGGCGACGGATCGTCCGTAAAATGGACTCCGGTGCGCGTGCAGGAGCCGGGCGGGCCCTGGGCCGTTGTCCGCCCCGGCCTGAACTTGATCTGCGGACTCACCGCGCAGCAGCGTGCCTACTGCTGGGGCAGCAACCTTTCCGGCTCAGGCGGGCACGGGCTTGCCGCCGGGCAATTCATGCGGTACCTCCCTAACGCGGTGGCAGCGACCGAGGCCTTTGTCGATCTGCGAGTCGGAGCAAATGCGGCCTGTGCGTTGGCGGGGAGCGGCGAGGTGTGGTGCTGGGGCGCGAACTATCTCGGCTTGCTCGGCGATACCGCCGTGGTGGTCGAGTCGCCGGTCCCCATCCTGGCACCGCTCGGTGCGTTGCGCTTTCGAACGAGCCCGGCCAACGATACCTTCGGGCTGGGATCGAGCTTCGCTTGCGGGTTGACTGCATCGGACGAAGCCTATTGCTGGGGGGGCGGGACCCATGGCGAGCTCGGAAACGGGTCCGCCGAAAGCTCGCCGGTCGCCACCAAGGTGTCCGGCGACCATCGTTTCCGATCGATCGCGGTCGGCGCCAACCACGCATGTGGAATTACCGCGTATGGCGCCGCGTACTGCTGGGGATGGAACTTCCGGGGTGCGTTAGGTATCTCCTCGGTGCAGACCGGTTCCTCACAGCTGGTACCGCTGCAGCTCGACACGCCGTAGCCTGATTTAACGACGGCGTCTGCCGGCGGGACAGGAGCGCCCGCTCTGCACAGCGGGTGCTATTGCCGTGCGCCCGGCGAAACAGCAGCTTCGGGGATGAGTTCGCCTGCCGCGCAAACCGGATCCGATGCCCCGCGCACCAGTGACTGGCGGTTCGTCGCGGTTGGAGCCGTGCCGATCGCAATGCACGCCATGCTTGCGTGGGTCGTTCGCATGCGGCAGCTGGGCACCGGCAACGACGATGCAGTGTACCTGTTGCTCGCCCGCGCTCTTCGCGAGGGACACTATCGCGAGCTGTTCTATGTCGGGACGCCGTTGCATTCGCAGTATCCTCCCGGATATCCGGCGCTCCTCGCGCTGCTGGGCGCCCCCTCGGATGGCGTACTCGACCTGGCAATCGCCGTCAACATCCTCCTCTCCTGCGCGTCGCTCGCTCTTCTCTTCGACGTAATCCGGCGGTGGTCGATACCCCTGGCGGGGGTAACGGTGGCGGTCCTTGCCTTGAATCCATCGCTCATCTCCGCTTCGTCGCGTGTGCAGAGCGAGCCGATGTTCATGGCCCTGGTCATGCTCGGGCTCTGGGCGCTCAGGCCGTCGGCGGAAACTCGTGACCGCTGGATCGCCATAACGGCGATCATCGCCGCGGCGCTCACGCGCTCAGCCGGCGTTGCGCTGGTCGCCGGAGTACTCGTGCACTATCTCCTTGCGCGGGAAAGGAAGACCTCTCTGATGCTGGTGCTGATCGCCGCCCTGACGATCGTCCCATGGATCGGCTGGACGGTGCTCGCGCCCCAGAAGGTCGTTGGCCGCTCATACATCGCCGATGCGCTTGCCACCCTGCCTGGCGACGAGCTGTCAGAGCCGGCCGCAGCCACCACGCCGTCTTTCGAACGCGGAGGCTCGTCGCGGGTGGCTACCCTCGGCCGCGCTCTCGTACGGCGAGTCGGGGAGAACACGCCTGCCTATCTAACTCGCTCGCTTCCAACGATGCTTGCAATTCCCACCGTCGAGGGTACGGTAGTGGACAATGCGGCGTGGCTGCTGGCGATGCTCGCCGCCCTGGCCGCCGGAGTGGTAGCGGCAATGCGGCGATGGCGGGCCGCCGTACTGACGCTGGCCGCATACGCCGCACTTCTGGTGGTATGGCCGTACGTCATTGGGCGTTTCATCACACCGGTGCTGCCGGTGCTGGTCGCCGTCATGCTGCTCGGCGCGTGGAGAATCGGTGTGCGCCTGATGCCTCGCATGGCGATCGCGCCAGCGCTGGCGCTGTCCGCCGTCATGCTCGCCGGTGGCGTGCAGGGTGTCTCGGCGATGGTCCGGCGCGCCGCGGACTGCCAGTCGCCTCCGATCAACGGCGGATTTCCTTGCGACCGCGAGGTACGGCGCTACCGCGCCATAACGACATCCCTGGCGCTAACCCTCCCACCTGACGCGCATGTGTTCACCAGCAAGGAGGGCACGTTCTACTATCTCACCGGCCGGCGCGTGGTATCCATGTATCCCGCGGTGCTCATGAGGCCGGAGGAGTTCGCCGACTACCTGCGCCGGCTCGAGACCACACTGATTTTCCTTCCCCACCTCAAGACAGACGAAGAGGATCTCGGACCGTCGCTGGCGGCGAACTGCCTGGAACTGACCGATGCTGGAACAGGCGATGACGATCTGCTACTGCTGTTCGTGCGCGCGCCCGATTCCACGGAGTCGAATGCGTGCGCGGCCGTCGAGCGCTGGCGCGCAACCTGGTAGTGGGGGCACGGCGCTGGGCGCGTGTGTGGAGTTAGGCGTTGGTGACGGCATCCGTTCGGGAGGCGCGGTACCGATCATAAAGGGCTGGATCGAAAGCGGGCGGATAATCCCAGCTTTCGCTCCACGCGAGAATCACCGACAGTACCACCACTGTCGCCGAAAGCGTCGTACGTACCGGAGCAATCGGCGGTTGCAGAAGAGCGCCGAATATCCACGCTTCTGCCAGCAGCACGGCCGCAGCCAGGTGCGGCCAGAGTACGAGTTGGCGGCCGCTCGACGATATCACCTTCAGCGTAACCGAGTACTGGACGCGCCTGCGGCGAAGCGCCTGCCAGATAGCGGACAGGAGCGCCGGCCACTTGGCGAATTGCAGCAGCACTGCCCGCCAGTGGAAACCGCTCTCACGCCTGGGGTCGAGGTAGAATCGCTGCCGGAAAGAGCCGATTACCGTGAGAACAGTTGCCAGACCTGCGATCATTGCCAGTGACCGCGGGGAGACGAATCCCGGCAAACCACGCGTGCCGATCAGCCATGCCAGGATGAAGTAGGCAAGCGGAATCGTCAGGGCTCGGAGATAGAAGATGCCGTGCAGAAACCCGATCATCCTCTCGATTATCGGGAGCCGGCGCGCGAAGCTGGGGAGCGCCCGGAGCTTGATGTCCATTAGTGAGCGAGCCCAACGCGACTGCTGCCTCATGTAATTCGACCAGCTGGTTGGCGTCAGGCCGACCGCCAGAACCTTCGGCACGTACACACCACGCCAGCGGGCGGAGCGATATTGCAGGGTAAGGAGCAGATCGTCGGCGTCGTGCGCTGCAAGACCCCCGACTTCGCGGAGTGCCGTGATGCGATGCGCCGTATGTGACCCAACCACGATCGGGTGCCCCAGTCCGTAGCTGGCCATCTGGTGCGCGGAATAGTAATCGTAAGTTTCTTCCGCGGCTCCTCGCGCTATCCAGCTGGCGTCCTCGTTGTAGTAGGCTTGTGGCGCCTGCACGTATCCGACTTCGGAATCGTGGAAGTAGCCGAGTGTGCTCGTCAGGTAATGGCGCTCGGGGATGTGATCGGGATCGAACGATACCAGAAGATCGTACCGCCCGTAGCCGACCGAGGTGAGCCATGCGTTGTAGTTGCCATGCTTGGTTGAACTGGCGAGGCTGCCGCTGGGGGTGCAGAGCGCGGGACGATGCTTTCGCGAGAAGTGGTGCGCGCCGTGTCGGATGCAGAGAGCCCGTACCGCTGGTTCATCTCCTTCATCGAGCACCCAGGTATCGTGCTCGCCATCCATGGCGACGAGCGCTTGAACGGTCAGATCAAGCATCTCCAGTGACTCGGCGTCAGGCACAATGGTAGTCGCGACGGCAACGCGCGCAACTGGTGGCGTCGGGGGCGGGCTGGGACGCCGCATGCGCGGAAGAACCATCCATCGCAGCAGCCAGGCCGCTACATGATAAGCCACGATCAGAGTCGCGAGAACGTAGGGGACCGGCGTTTCGGCAAAGTCCGGAAGCGCAAACCAGTAGTCGCAGGCGATTACGAGCGCCGCCAGAGCCGCCACGCTGAGTACCGCGTAGGCGACAAGTTGGCGGCGGGACATGGCGGGCAACGTCTCGACGCGATACGACTCCGAAGACGGCGGCGTCGGCTCGTTCACCGATGACAAATGCGGAGCCCTGCCCCGAAGGTCATGCCTGAGTGGGGCGCTCGAATCACGCGTTTCCCCCTTGACGCGGTTCGTTTCTTAGATTGAACCGTTCACAATCCAATATACAGGTAGCTCTGACGGATGAGCCCCGGCGACGCGAATGCGCCATCAGTTCCCCCGAAACGTCAGGCGCCGCCTTACTCAGATGGCGCTCGACTGCCGCCGGACGTCGAGCCGGCGCAGGTCGGCGAAAGCCGTGCCTCCATCCTGGGTGATTTCGGCGAGTTCGTTCGTGAACTGAGTGCTCACCGGGAGCTTCTGTTCCAGCTCACCCGCCGAGATATGCGCATTCGCTACAAGCAGGCGCTCATGGGCGTGGGGTGGGCGATCATCATGCCTCTGGTGGTCATTCTGTCAGGCTGGGTGGTGCGCATCGCATTCGCAAGGCTGGCCAACGCGCCTCTCGACAGCGGCATAATGGCCGGAATAGCGGTAAAGAGCGTCGGGTGGGCATTTTTCGTTGGAGCACTTGGCTTCGGCACGGCCAGCATCACGGCGAATTTCTCGCTGGTTACCAAGGTGTACTTTCCGCGTGCCGTGCTGCCGCTGGCGTCTGTCGCAACCCAGATCGCAGATGGAGCAATCGCTGCTGCAGCGTTGATGGTGATCCTTCCCCTCTTCGGTGTCAGTCTGAGCTGGGCACTGCTCTGGCTGATTCCCCTTACGGGTGTACTGATTGCGCTTACGACCGCGGCGTCGCTTCTGTTCAGCTGCGCCAACGTGTTCTTCCGGGACGCCCGGCATTTGGTCCAGCTCATCCTGAGCTTCGGCATTTTCTTCACCCCCGTCTTCTTCGACGCCTCGGCATTCGGGGGCAATAACACATGGCTCGTCATGCTCAATCCGCTGGCCCCGGTGTTGGAAGGAGCCCGGCTCGCGGTCGTTGCCGGACACGATCTCGCCGCTCCCCTAGGCGCGTCGGGTAGTACGCTGGTATGGACTCCCTGGTTTCTCGTGTGGAGCGCCGCCGCCAGTGTGATCCTGCTCGTGCTCAGCTCTGTCATCTTTCACCGCGCCGAATTCAAGTTTGCGGAGTACGTGTGAGCCGCCCACGCACGGAATCGCGGGTGGTGTTCGAGCACGTGTGGAAGAAGTTCCGCTACGGGGAGGTTCACGACCGGCTGCGTGATGCCATTCCGGCGTTCGCCAGGCGGCTCGCCGGCCGCACCCCGCCGGATGACGGGCTCTGGTCCGGCGAGTTCTGGGCGCTTCGCGACGTGAGCTTTGCGGTTGCGCCCGGCGAGGCACTGGGGATCATCGGGCCTAACGGCGCCGGGAAATCGACGGCGCTCAAGCTGCTGACGCGGATCCTGCGCCCGACGAGCGGTAGATGCGAGGCGGCCGGCCGGGTCGGCGCGCTGATCGAGGTCGCGGCCGGATTCCACCCCGATCTCACCGGGCGCGAGAACATCTTCCTGCAAGGCGCGATCATGGGGATGCCTCGGATCGAGACCGAGCGGAAGTTCGATCGCATCGTCGAGTTCTCCGGTATTCCCCTCTTCATCGATACGCCGGTAAAGCGGTACTCGAGTGGAATGCACGCCCGGCTCGGCTTTGCCATCGCCGCCCATCTGGATCCCGACGTACTGATCGTCGACGAAGTGCTCAGCGTTGGAGATGCCTCGTTTCAGAAGAAGGCCTTCGCGCGCGTGGAAGAGCTCGTTCGCTCGGGGATCCCGGTCGTCGTCGTATCGCATCAGCTCGAGGCGGTCGCTTCGTTGTGTACGCACGCTCTGCTCCTCGATCGCGGAGCGGTACGCATGCACGGCACTCCGCAGCAGTGCATAACGGCATACCTGCACGGAATGGCGCCGCCGCCGGATGCCGTCACCGGCGAGGGAGCGGTGCGCATCGAAGGCCTCGAGTTGCGGGGGGGCGAGGCCGTCCGCTCGGGCGAGGTGATCGGTGCCCGGCTGCACTGCGAGGTCAGGCCCGACGGGTGGGTCGAGCCGGAGACTATCGTTGTGCGGGTGCGGTCCGCGCAAACCGGCGAGTCCGTGTTCGAGACGACGAGCGGCCGGCTTGGCGTCGTGCTCCCGGTGTTCGGTGCCTTCGAGCTCGATGTCGAGCTGCAGCTCAACGTGCCGCCTGGAGTGTACATGCTCGAATCCGCCGTTTGGGACCAGCAGATCGGGCGATCGAGCTTCACTGGCCCAATCGCATACATCGACGTGCGGGGTGGCGACGAATTCACCGGCGTCGTGCAGATGAACCCGCGCTTCACGCTCACGGCGCGCGCGGATTCAGCGACACCGCGGATGTCGCGCTGAGCTCGACGCATGGCCACCGCGGTGCTTCAACTGGACGCCCGTGACTTGCCCGGCGACATCGGTGGGCTCCAGTCGTACGGCGCGGCCATGGTATTCGTCAGGCGGGGCGCCGCACCGGTCGCGCTGTTCACGGTTCCGGTAACCGATGGCCGCGTGGATGGCCGCGCGCTGCGCGCCGCCGTCGCCGAGCAGGGTGGCGAGCGGCTGGTGAGGCTCGAGGCGCTCGAAAGTCTTGGCGCCACTCCAGCGCCTGCATCCGACGCACGCCACGCGACTGTCGCCGTCTGCACCCGCGATCGTCCTGACGACCTCGACCGGTGCCTGACGGCATTGCGTGCGCTCGAATCCACCGGACACGAGCTGCTCGTCATCGACAACGCATCCGTTGGCGACGGAACACGAGTGACAGCCGGCCGGCACCCGGGCGTGCGTTATGTCCGGGAGGATCGCCCCGGACTCGACATCGCGCGCAATCGGGCCTTGCGCGAGGCGCGGGGGGAGATCGTGGCGTTCTGCGACGACGATGCCGTTCCCGACCCGTTCTGGCTCGGTGCACTGCTACGGGGCTTCGCCGACCCGAGAACGCTCTGCGTCACCGGACTGACGCTGCCGTTGGAGCTGGAGACGGACGCTCAGGAGTGGTTCGAGCGCACCAACCCCTTTTCCCGAGGTCTCGATAGGTGTCGCTACGACGGGGCGGTCGACGATCCGTTTCTCATTGGGCGGATCGGCGCCGGTGTCAACATGGCCCTGCGAAGGTCGGTTCTCGAGCTGATCGGCCCGTTCGACGAGGCGCTCGACGCCGGCACGGCGACCAGGTCGGGCGGCGATCACGAGATGTTCACTCGCATACTCCTGGCTGGGTATTGCATTGTTTACGAGCCGGGCGCCACCAGCCTGCACCGTCACCGGCGCGACTGGCAGAGTCTGCGCGATACGGTGCGCGGTTACGGAACCGGCGTGTACGCGCACCTGACCAAGCATCTGCTCGAGCGGCGGGAAACACGCACCATCGGCATAGCGTTCGGCTGGGGGGTGGGACAGATCGGGAATCTCTTTCTGTCTCTCGCGCAACGCCCTGGCGCTCCCCCGCTCGACCTGGTGCTCAGCGAGCTTCGCGGCTGCCTGGCTGGACCGCGCGCATACCGCGTCGCCAAACGCCGGCTTCGCAACCAGACACTATCCGATGCGCGGCCGGCCGCGCTGACTCCCGAATCGGGACGATGAGCACCACGCCTGGTGCCGAGTGGCCGCGGACGGTCACCGTCATCGTGCCGACTCACGACCGGCCGGAATCGCTCACAAGGCTTCTCCGATCACTGGCAGCGGACGGCAAGTCCGTGCCTTACGAGGTGCTCGTGGTTGCTGATGGCTGTACCGACGAAACCGCGCACGTCGTAGCCGCCGGGGAGTTTCCCTTTCCCGTTCGCGTGCTCGAGCAGCGGCCCGCACGCGGCCCGGCGATCGCGCGCAATCTGGGCGCCGCCGAAGCGCGGGGGGATATCCTCCTGTTCATCGACGATGACATTGAGCCGTTCGGCGACGTGGTCGCCGAGCACGGGCGCCTCCATGACGGCCGTCCGCTCGTCGTGATCGGCGCTCCGCGCGCCCCACTGCCTCGCGACGCGGGCTTCCGCGAGCTGGCCGGATGGGCGTGGTGGGAGCAGCAGTTCGAGCGAATGCGCCGGCCCGGACATCGCTTCGGCTATGACGACGTTTTCACCGGTCTGCTCTCCGCGCCGCGCGATTTCTGGCAGACGCTCGGAGGTTTTGATCCCTCGCTCCGATGCCGTGAGGATCTCGAGCTGGGCCTCAGGCTGGTGCGGCTGCGCGGCAACTTCCTGTTCTCCGAGGCGGGCGGCGGCTGGCATCACGAGAACCGCAGCGGCGACCGTCTCGTAAGGCGCAAGCGCGACGAGGGCACCGCCGATGTCGCGATCGCACGGCTCCATCCCTGGGCTTTCCGGTCACTGCCGCTGGGGCGTGGATCTCCGGATCCCCGCGCCGCTCTCGTCAGGCAGATTGCGTTCGACTGGCCGCGCCTCGGAGATCTTGGCGTGAAGGTTGCCGAACGGTTATTGAATGTGCTCGAGGCCTTGCGGATGCGCGGCACGTGGCGACGGGTCCAGGGCGGTGTAATGTATTTTGCCTACTGGCGCGGCGCGGCCGCGGCGCTAGGCGGATGGTCGGGGCTCGCGGCGTTACGAAATGCCGCGGCGACGACCGGTGCCCCCGAGCGCCGCGTGCTCGATTTCGATCTTGCGGACGACTGGGGTGCGCTCGCGCATCGTTTGGATGAGAGCCGTCCGGACGTCCTGTCGCTTCGCATCGGCGACTTGCCGCTCGGTGACGTCCTGGACGATCCCGGCCGCGAGCCGCTGAGAGGCGCCCACCTGCGATCTCCGCCTGACGCGCTCCTTCAGGTGCTCACCGCGGCGCGAGCAATCAGGTCGCTGACCCATTCGGTGGCGACTCCCGTACCGTGACCGACGCGCCCCCAGCGCCGCGCCGCGTTGCCGCGGTATCGGTGGTCATCCCCGCGTGGAATGCGGCAGCGACCATCGCGGAAACTCTCGCGTCGCTGCAGGCGCAGCACTTCCGGAATTGGGAGGCGGTGGTCATCGACGACGGCTCAACCGACGATACATCCCTGGTTGCCGCCGGCTTCGCGGCGTCGGATGCACGCATCTCCATCGTAAGGCAGGCATCCTCCGGCGCCGCGCTGGCGCGCAACCGGGGGCTCGAGCTGATCAAGCACCCGTGGGTGCTTTTCCTCGATGCCGATGACTGGATCCTCCCCGAGCACCTGGAGCGCCTTGCTACGCTGCTGGACTCCTCGCCCGAGGCCGATGCCGCCGTGTGCGGATGGACACTCATGCGCGATGGCCGCGCCATCGAGAGCGAATACTGCCGGAGCGACGGCGACCTCTTCCCCATTCTCGCGCGCCGTCCCGCGTTCGCCGGAGCGTGCGGCTACCTGACGGGTTTCACTTGCCGCCCGGCCACGGCGAGCGTAGCCGATGCCATGCTCACGCTCCCCCGCCTCGAGGTCGCTGGTGACCTCTCGTTCGGTGCGTTCGTAAGGCTCTTCGACTCGTGATGCCGCCGCCAGCGTCGTCAGGCAGCCGGTCGGCCATCGCGGTGCGCGAGCTGGACATCACCAAGGCTTCCGGCCCGATAGTCGTCGCCGCGGGAGCCGCGTGGGCGCGAGTGCTTCTTCGTGCCGCGAAC
>CAZPCC010000275.1:0-53521 GCA_964584905.1 uncultured Gemmatimonadaceae bacterium
AGGACGAGCGGCGATCCGTCGGCTCTGATCAATCCCGTGCGCGCTGCGATCCGCGAGATGGATCCGCGGCTCCCCATATCCGATGTGAGAACGATGGATCAGATCCTCGGCGCATCCATAGCGGAGCCGCGGTTCACGATGGGACTGCTAGGACTGTTCGGCACGCTGGCACTGGTGCTCTCGGCGATCGGGATCTTCGGAATCGTATCGCAGATCGTAGCCACCCGGCGGCACGAGCTGGGAATACGAGCGGCGCTCGGTGCATCGCCGCGCGAACTCGTCATGCTGAGCTTGCGCACCGGTGTCAGACAGACGGTTGCCGGCTTGGTGATAGGCGTCGTGCTGGCCCTGGTGCTCACACGCGCACTTACGGCTCTTCTGCACGGAGTCGAGCCCGCCGATCCGCTGACCTTCGGTACGGTGCTCGCCGTTACCGCCGGGGTGGCCCTGGCGGCCACCTTGTGGCCGGCGCGCCGGGCGGGACGGGTGAATCCAATGACGGTGCTGCATGAGGGCTAGGGAATCGGGAATCGAGAATCGGGGAATCCTGTCGATAGGGGGAGTCGCCAGTTTTCCGATTCGTATTCCCGATTCCCGATTCCCCATTCCCGATTTCCGACTGCGTCACGCAAACGCGGCGAGCGCCGTCGCCATCATTGCGGCGCCAATGGCTGCTACCAGGGCAAGCGGTAGCTGAGTGGTGACGTGATCCATCACATCACCGCCGCACGCCAGAGAGGAGAGAATCGTCGTGTCGGAGATTGGCGAGCATTGATCGCCGAACACGGCGCCGCCAAGCACGGCGCCAAAGCACAGCGTGACGTAGTAGGGGTCGGAATTGACAGCGTAGGCGAGAGGCATGGCCAGCGGAAAAACCACGGCATAAGTGCCCCACGAGGAGCCGATCGAGAAGGCGACCGCCATGCAAACAGCGAGCAGGATCGCGGGGAGCAGCACCGGTGGCACTCCGCCGCTGACCGTCTCGACGATGAACCCGGCCGTGCCTAACTCGCGTGATACGAAGCCGAGGGTCACCGCCAGGCCGAGGATGATCGCCCCGACGGTCACTCCCTTGCAGCCGTCGATGAAGCCGTCGATCGCCACGCGGAGCGACATGCCCTTCAGCAGCGCCAGGCCAAACGCGGCAAGCAATGCCAGTCCGAACGCCTCGGCGATGCGTACGGTCCCGGTCAGGAAGTAGGGTACGATCGCGACGCCCAGCAAAGTGAGGATGGGTACCGCGAAATCCTCGAGTCCCGTTCGATAACCGGCGGGTACTCTTGGTACGGTCAGCTCCGCCGTGGCGACCGGCTGCGCGTCAGGCGCGTTGAGCTGGCCCGTGGTGCGCGCACGCTCCCGGGCTCTGCTCATCTTGGCGCCGGTCCACGGCAGCAGGCCGAGCGCGAAAAGCAGAGTGCTCGCCACGGCGAAGATGCCATAGAAATTGTATGGAATGGCGGAGAAGAAGAACGCGACCGCTGCCTCTTCGGTAGCGAACAGCGGCGTCGTTCCTACTACCAGTCCCGCGACGTAGAGCGGCCACGCGTTGAACGGGATGACCGTTGCCGCCGGCGATGCCGTGGAATCGACGAGGTACGTAAGCTCCTCATGCGACACGCGGTGCGCATCGGTAACCGGACGTACCGTCGTGCCGGCAAGAATGGTCGAGATGGTCCCGCCCTGGTGAAAGATCATCCCCATCAGCCAGGTGAATACCATTGCGGAGCGAGGGCCGCGCACCATCCGGGCGGCTGCCCACCGCGCGAATTCTTCAGCTCCGCCGGTGCGCGTCCAGAGTCCGATGAGCCCACCAAGCGCCCACAGGTAAACGACCAGAATGAGTGCGTACGACTCGCTGCCAATGGCGGGCAGCACGAACGCTTCCAGAATGTTGGGACGGGCGCTGACCAGCCCCCCTACGGCAATCCCGAGCAGGAGGGAAACGATCACCTCCCGCGTTAGGAACACGACGACGAGAGTGATCAGCGCCGGCAGCACACTCCAGATGCCGAGATGTCCGCCTTCGGCCGGCGGCCGCCCCGGCCCGAGCACCCAGATGGCGACCCCGGTTGCGACCAGCATGAGGGCAATAGCCAGTTGCCGGTAGCTGCGTGGCGCAGGTCCCGGAGATTGCGACGCAGGTTCGACGGAGATCCGCTCGGCAGGCTCGGTCATCAGTCCATCATACGACCGCGCGAAGCGGCTAGTCAACCGCAAGGTGCGGAATAGTCTCAGCGAAAACCGGATCGCTGCTCGCCTAACGCCAGGACGCTGGCGATGCCCGGCCGATGTGCGCGCAAGATCTCAGCCGGAGCTGGCGGCCGATCGGGGCATGCCGGCGGTACTATTCAATCAGGAACTCACGTAACGCCTTGACCACATCTTCCGGCGCCTCTTCCTGCGGCCAGTGACCCACCGGCAGCTCAACGACCCGGGCGTGGGGAGCCGCCTCTCGCCAGCGCGCCAGAGAGGTGGTGGTGAATGCCGGATCACGCATGCCCCAGATGAGAAGCACCGGTACGTCTCTCAACCGACCACGTCCGGCCCACAGCTTCTCGTAATGTGCGCTGGAGGCGAGCAGAGAGCGCGCCAACGTCCACAGAACGTTGCCGCGAGACCACCTGTCCGCAAACGGCGCCAGGTACTGCTCATGAATTGCCCGAGTCAGCTTCCTCTTGTCGGCATAGGCGGCCGGCATGATCACACGCGGCGACAGGTTCGCCGTTTCGTACAGCAGGCGGCCGAAACGGCCCCCGAGCAGCCGAGCTGCTCGCGCCATCGCAGGATCCGTCTGCACGCTCCACATCCAGCTGTTCAGTACCACGAGCCGCCGAACGATGCCTCGTCGCTCGAGCGCCAGCGGCAGCGCGATTGGCCCGCCGAAGTCGTGGACGACCAGCGTGAAGTCCCGCAGGCCGATTGTCTCGACGAACGCGTCGATCTCCCGCGCATGCGCCTCGGGGGTGTAGGAAAAACTGCGCGGGCGGTCGGAAAGGCCAAAGCCGAGCAGATCGGGGGCGACACAACGGTGGCTCTCGCCTAACGCGCGGATGACGTGCCGCCACTCGAATGACCACGACGGTGTTCCGTGCACGAACAGCAGCAGCTCGCCCGCCCCCTCATCCAGGTAGCTCATGGAGCTTCCCCCCGGCAGCCTTACCGAGCAGGGAACGAATGGATAGGCATTCACATCCACCCAGCTGGGCAACGGCGATGCCGACCCGGTCGTAGAGACTGGACGAGGGCCCGGATTCGTCATGGCCGGCGCCCCTGCATCCTACCGGGGGACGAGCGCCACGACGCGCACCGGGCCGCCCGAGCCATTGGCGATCTTCATTGGCAGCGCGATCACCGTCGCTCCGGTGGCAGGCACGGATTCGAGATTAGTCAGGTTCTCCAGTCCGTACACGTCGCGTGCGGCAGCAATCCGGTGCACGATGAAATCCGCCGACTGTCCGTAGTCGATCGAGGCCACATCGGCACCCAGCGCACCGACTCGACGCTCCTCGACGAGCAGCCGTGCGGCATCCTCACCAAAACTCGGAAACCGCAATCGGGAAGCGTCACCGGGCGTATCATCGCCCAGGTACGCCTTTCTGTCAGGCCAGCGCACGCTCCAGCCCGTTCGTAGCAGCACGATCGTGCCGGCGGCAATCCGTCCGTGCGCCAGCTCGAAGTCGAGCACATCCTGCCGCGTCAGGCGATATCCGGGATCGGCGGCCGCCTTCGCGGCGACGTCGAGCACTACCGCCGGCGCTATCAGCCGTTCGAGTGGAAGCCGATCGATCGTGAGGCGGCCGGCCCCGAAGTGGATGGGCGCGTCGAGGTGCGTGCCTCCGTGCTCCGGCGCGGAGAACGCGTTAGCGGAGTAGAAGTAGCCGCCTTCCGTCTCACCAAAGGAGAGCCGCTCGAGCGCGAACGCCGACGGCGACGTGGGCCAGTACAGAGTGCCCGAGTCGAACGCATGCGTCAGATCGACCATTGCCATGCGCGACAGATCGATCGGTTGCGCGGGCGCCGCCGGCGCGACGGCGATCAGGATAGCAAGCAGCAGTGTCACGCAGCGCACTAGAACCTCCGCTAATCAGCGATACCCGATTCCCGATTCCCGATTCCCCATTCCCGATTCCCGATAGCTCAGCGGCCACCCCCAGCCGCGATCCAGGCCGCCAGCATGGCGATGACATCTTCGCGATGCAGCGCGTGTCCGTTCCCCTGGAACAGGAGAACCGAGAAGTTCGCCGCATCCGCTCCGACCGCGTCCCACAGGCGTTCGATACTCCGCCGCGGCCGAAGCTGTGTGTCACGACCGCCATAGATCATCATGACCGGCTGCCGAACGCGCCGCCAGTACGGCAGCGGGTCGAAATCGCCCGTACGGGCGATCCAGTCGAGAACCCAATGCGTGGAATCGGCGGGGAGCGTGCGCAGCGCGTGATCCAGACGAGAGCTCTGGCTGCGTGCCTGGTCGGCCTCCGTCTGCAGGGATGCCCAGCCGGTGCGGCTTCGCGCGAACTCAAAAAGTCTCTCGTAAATCCCACGCAGTCCGGCCCGCTCGGCCGAGTCGAGCGGAGCGCCGCGCTCGACAGCCTCCATTTCGATCTCGCCGAGTACCTGGCTCATCAGTGGCAGCGTCCCGCCTGATATGACCGCCGCGAACGCGAGCTCCTCGTTCTCGGACGCCAATATGGGCACGACGTAGCCGCCTTGACTGAAGCCCAGAGCGCCCACTCTGGCCGAATCCACCTCCGGCCGCGCTCGCAGCAGCGAAACAGCGGCCGCCGCATCACTCGCCAGTTCATCGAAAGTCGCCGTACGCCAATCGCCTCCAGACTCGCCGCTACCGCGCTTGTCGGGGTACAGCACGACCACACCAGATCGCGCCAGATCCTCCGCGTAAGCAGAGGTCCACGCGTTCGTCCGGTCGCTCGATCCGGAGCCATGCACGATCACCACGGCAGGTGCGGGAACGGCGACCTGCGGAATCAGCAGCGTTGCCGCGAGCGGAACGCTCGCCGAGATTCGCACGGCTTCTCGCCGGATGACAATCGTGTCGTCGGTCGCGATGACTGGCTTTCGGTTGGCTGGACCCGAGCCGCCGGACGCCGCCGGGGGAGCGGGACGGACGGCGCAAGCCAGGGCCAGGACGGCAACGAGAATCAAACGGTTCGTCGAAGGGACCATGGCGCTCAACAAGGAGGTATTACAGTGCCGGAACCGGTTGGCTGCGAAGGCTCTGGTCGCGATACCGCCATCTCCGGTCCGGTATAGATTATCCGACAGCCGGGAATTCCTCGACGTTCCACATCACTCGATCCAAACGGTTCGCATGTCACCTCGAGAGCTCCGGACGCCGCGGTGGGTGGGCGTTGCCCTTCTCACCGCCATGGCCGTCGCAGTGCCGGGCAAGATGACGCGCCTCGACGCGCAGGCCGCCACTCGCCAACAAACGACCCACTCGATCATCCCCGCTCCTCGATCGGCTCGGCTGATCGCCGGCACACGGTTTCCGATCGAGGCTCGAACCACCGTAGTGGTCGACCAGACTGCACCCCCCGAGGTCGAGCGCCTTGGTGGGGTCCTCAGCCGCATGCTCGGCATCACGGCTCGCACCACCGCCAGAAGGCTCGCCGCTGGTGAGCAGGCGCCGGCGGGGAGTGTTCACCTTCGCATCGTTGCAGCTCGTACGTCGCTGGGCGCCGAAGGTTACGAGCTGTCGGTGACGCCCGAGCGCGTGACGGTAACTGCCGCCGAGCCGGCGGGACTGTTCTATGGCGCTCAGACAATCCGGCAGCTCATGCCCGCGGCGGTAGAGCACGGTGCGGCGCTGCGGCGCGGTCTGTACATCGCCGGCGCGCAGGTGGAGGACGCGCCTCGTTATGAGTGGCGCGGAATGATGCTCGATGTCGCACGCCATTTTCTGCCACCTGACGATGTCAAGCGTTTCATCGACTATCTGGCGCTCTACAAGTTGAACCGCCTGCATCTGCACCTGTCGGATGATCAGGGTTGGCGCATCGAGATCAAGTCGTGGCCCAACCTGACGCGTCATGGCGGGCAGACCGAGGTGGGCGGCGGCGAAGGCGGATTCTACACGCAGGAGGAATTTGCCGACATCGTAGCGTACGCGACGGCGCATTACGTGACGATCGTGCCGGAGATCGACATGCCGGGGCACACCAACGCAGCCCTTTCCTCTTACCCTGAGCTCAACTGCGACGACAAGGCTCCGCCGCTTTACACCGGCACCCGGGTGGGCTTCAGCACTCTGTGCGTGAGCCGCGACACGGTGTACGAGTTCGTTAGCGACCTAGTGCGCGAGATCGGTGCGATGGTCCCAACGCCCTACTTCCACATCGGCGGCGATGAGGTCGAGCGCCTTACTGATGAGCAATACCGGCGGTTCGTCGAGCGCGTCGAGGGGATTGTCACCGGTCATGGCAAGCGCATGATCGGGTGGGGCGAGATCGCGCCGGCCTCGCTCGCGTCAGGCACCATCCTCCAGCATTGGAAAAAGGACGAGGCGCATCTGCACGTGGCGCGTGGCGGCAAGGTCATCCTGTCACCGTCGAACCGAGTGTATCTCGACATGAAGTACGACAGCAGCACCGCACTCGGCCTGATGTGGGCGGCGATCATCCCGTTGCGAAGCGCCTACGATTGGGAACCGTCCACCTTCATCCCATCCGTTGGCGACGACGCCATTCTGGGCGTGGAGGGGCCACTGTGGTCGGAGACGGTGGAAAACCGCTCCGAATTCGAGTACCTGGCGTTCCCGCGCTTGATCGCGATTT
The DNA here is from genome assembly GCA_964584905.1 of uncultured Gemmatimonadaceae bacterium. GTDB lineage: Bacteria > Gemmatimonadota > Gemmatimonadetes > Gemmatimonadales > Gemmatimonadaceae > JALZIF01. Next base: position 6,795 of record CAZPCC010000275.1, read on the forward strand.
CCGAACTGGGATGGTCGCCGCGTCAGGCCCGCGGATGGGATGGCTTTCGGCGGCGCCTGAGCGCGCACACCCCACGGCTCGAAGCGCTAGGGGTAAACTTTTATCGGTCGCCAGAGGTGGATTGGAAGCCGGTCGAGGCGCGGTCCCCGGTTCCCTAACGAGGACGTGGGAACAGCGGGAAACGGGAAATGGGAAACGAAAGATCGAGCATTTATGAATGGCCGGGCGCGGGCGCCCATTTCCCCTTTCCCTTTTCCCCTTTCGCTTTTTGACCTCCCCTATTCCCGACCCGTAAGCCCCCGCCTAATAAGATCCAACGCCGCCTGCGTCGCCCGGAGGCGGATTTCTTCCCGGTCGCCGATGAATTTGCGGCCCAATGCCTTCACCTCGCCACCGAGCTGCACGGCGATCCAGACGGTGCCTACGGGTTTCTCGCCGGTGCCGCCGCCGGGGCCGGCTATCCCCGTTATGCTAACACCGACCTCGGTACCGAACCGCCGGCATACGCCCTCGGCCATGGCGCGGGCGACCGCTTCGCTGACGGCGCCCTGAGAGGCGATCAGCTCGTCAGGCACGCCCAGTTCGCGAATCTTGACCGCGTTGTCGTAGGCCACAATGCCGCCCGCGTAGACGTCGCTCGATCCCGGGATTGCCGTGATGCGCGCGCCGAGCATCCCGCCGGTGCATGACTCGGCGGTCGCGAGGCGCCAGCTACGCGACCGCAGCTTCTCGAGCACTACCGCCGCGAGATCGTCGTCGCCCTCGCCGTAGACGTATCTGCCGCACAGTGCGAAGAGCCGGCCGGCCGCGTCGGCAAGCCGCACATCGGCCTCTACCTGCGAGAACCCGGTCACCGTAAGGCGCAGGTCGGTCCCCTGCCACTTCGGGTTGTAGGCCAACGGCAGTCCCGGAAACCCTTTCGCCAGATCGCCTAACGATTCGGCCAGCGCGGATTCCCCGATGCCCGTCGTGCGCAGCGTCCTCGAACGCACAACGGTGGCCGGCGTCCCCGATCGCTCCATTCGTTCGATCAGAATCGGCAGCAACGTATCGGCGAGCATCCCTCGCATCTCTCGCGGAACTCCCGGCAGCGTGGCGACCCAGCGTCCGCGCTCGTCCTCGACGAAAATTCCGGGGGCGGATCCGTGATGATTTTCCAGGACGCGGGCGTCCTCCGGCAGCATTGCCTGCTGGCGATTGTTGGACGGCATCGTCGCGTATCCGTAGGATCGGAATCGCTCCTCGATCCCTGCCAGCACCGCTTCGTTCAGCTCGAGCCGGCGCCCGAGCAGCTGAGCAACCGATGGGATCGTGAGATCGTCGCTGGTGGGGCCGAGCCCCCCGGTAGTGATCACCGCGCCGGTGCGGTCCAGCGCGTCGCGCAAGGCACCTACGATGGCGGCTGGGTCGTCGGCGACTGTGCCGCGGCGCACGACGAGGATCCCGGCTTCCGCCAGCGTCCGGGAGATGTGCGCTGCATTGGTATCGATCGTGAACCCGAGGAGCAGCTCGTCGCCGATGGTGACCAGTTCGACGTTCATGCCCTAACGTCGGAACATCATTCGCGTCCCGCCGCCGGCATCCGTCCGACGAGCAGGCTGCCGTACCGTTGCAGATAGAGCCACAGTGAGAAGAGAGTGAGCGCGATTGCGCCCCACATCGACACGGTACCCACCACCCCGTTGAACATGGCAAACGCCTCCCAGGCCGGGTGGCCGATCCACCCGTACTGGTGGGCGGCGCTCAAGGCGGCGAACCAGAAGAACGCGCTGCCGACCCATGTCCACTGAAATCCGGTCTTCCACTTCGCCGGGCCGATGGCGGCAATGATCACGCCCTTTCGGCTGGCGAACTGACGAAAGATCGTCATCAGCAACTCGCGCCCGAGCACGACGAGCAGTGCCCAGAGCGGCAGCCCGAAGCTCCCGAGTGGCGTTATGAAGTCGAAGTCCCGGATCGGCGCAGAAGACGAGTCTGCCCGCTGCAGGAGGTAGATCGGGATCAGCGTGGCGAGAAGAAGCAGCTTGTCGGCGAGCGGGTCGAGCAGCTTGCCGAGGTCGGTGACGATGTCCTGTGACCGGGCGATCCTGCCGTCCCAGTAGTCGGTGATCGCCGCCACCAGAAAGAGCACGAAGCCGGCGAGCCTAACGCTCCACGAAGGCGAGAACGGGAACCAAGCGACCAGCGGAGCCACCAGTATTCGGCCGACCGTCAGCGTGTTGGCGAGATTCACCCGTCCCCCGAAGCGATGTCATGGCGCGCGGCGAACGACGCGCGGTGCCGCCGTCCGCTAGGAAAGACTCTTGAGAACGAGCTTACTGACCGTCCTCAAGGTATCGAAGACGCCGTCTCCGGTCACGGCCACCGCCTCGAGAGAGGGCGCCCGCTCCACCCACTCCCCGGTCGTCAACTGCAGCACCAGGCTCTCGCTGGGGCTCGTCGGATCGGGGGTGTGCCGCTGGCGTGCAGGCTCCGTCACTTCCCACCCCGGATTCAACGCCGCCTGTAGCTCGTCGAGCGGAGCGGCGTTCGGCAGGTCGCGCTTGTTGAACTGGATCACGAACGGCATCCGGGTCAGGTCGTACCCGTATTCCTGCATGTTGTCGTACAGGTTCTGCATCGACTCCTGATTCGCTTCCATGCGGTCCATCTGCGAATCCGCAACGAAAACTACACCATCCACGCCCTTCAAAATGAGCTTGCGACTGGCGTTGTAGTAGACCTGCCCTGGAACCGTATAGAGATGAAACCGGGTCTTGAAGCCGCGGATCGTTCCCAGGTCCACCGGCAGAAAGTCGAAGAACAGCGTGCGTTCCGTTTCCGTTGCCAGCGATATCAGCTTGCCGCGTGCATCAGGGGCAACCTTGGCATATACGTGCTCGAGATTGGTGGTCTTGCCGCCCAGTCCCGGGCCGTAGTACACGATTTTGCAGTTGATCTCGCGCGAGGCGTAGTTGATCATCGACATGATGCCACCACTTACTGAAAGAGCCTGTCGATTTCGTCATCGAGGCCGGCAAACATCCCGGTCCCGCTTTCGGCCGGTTGCACCTGACGAGAACGATCGAATAGTTCGGTGAATACGCGTGCCAGTTCCTCAACCGTCTGCTTCGCCCGGAGCCGAACCAGCCCTTCCGTCGTGCGTGTGTCGAACAGGACCACCAGAATGACGCGACGCACGATGTCGGCCAGATACATCGATTCCTGTTCGCCACGGTGCACCAGCGCGCTGAACTCGGTTTCCCCCACGAGCTTGGCAAGCTGGTCGTTGGCACTGAAGTCCGCCGCGGTGAGCGTGGCGAACGTCGTGGCGTCGAAGCGGGGTTGCTCACCCACGGTCGTCACCAGCTGACCGGCGCGGTCGACAAGAAGCGCGCACCGTGCGTTCGACTCGGCGAGGAACTCGTTCAGCATGCGGGTTATGACGGCGTGGTCGTCCTCCGTGAACGACCAACTGCCTGCTCCAACGGTCATGTGGCGGGTCCGGTGTGCTATCCGAGCGCCTCTTCCATCTGGCGCAGAATCGTGGAGCCACGCCGCCTGAGCCCCTGTTCCGCCTCCCACGCGACGTAGTCGCGGAGCAAGTGGACGGTCGACAGCGTACGCTGCCCCCGCAGGTGCCCCAAAGCGGCGAGGCGACGCCACCGATTCCGGCTGAAGAGGTGGCGGCGTGCACTTCGCGTCTGTCCACTCCAGACGATCAACCCCACCGCCACGCCACCAACAAAGGCAAAGCTCGTAACCAGGCCCGTGGTCCGGCGCATCACATCTCCCGCCGCGCGCTCAGCGCCTGCGCAATAGTCACCCCATCGGCGTATTCCAGATCCCCGCCGACCGGGATTCCCCGCGCTATTCGCGAAACAACCGTTCCGTTCGTTCCGAGCTGGCGGTGAAGGTAGATGGCCGTCGCCTCCCCCTCCATGCTCGGGTTCGTTGCCACGATTACCTCGCGAATACTTCCACCCTGCATGCGCGAAACCAGCAAGTCGACGGTCAGATCCTCGGGCCCAATGCCATCGAGCGGTGACAGGCGACCGCCGAGAACGTGGTAGAGTCCGCGGAATTCCCCCGTCCGCTCGATCGCCCCGATGTCGCTCGCCTCTTCCACCACGCACACCACGCTCTGGTCGCGCCGAGGATCGCTGCAGACGATGCATGGATCCTGCTCGGTGAGATTTGCGCAGACCGAGCATCGACGCACCCGCTCCGAGACTCCTACCAACGCAGCGGCCAAACGCCGGCTCTGCTCGGCCGGCTGCTTTATCAAGTGAAACGTGAGGCGTAAGGCAGTCTTGCGCCCTATCCCAGGAAGCCTGGAGAGCTCTGCTGCGAGCTCATCTATCGCGGACATCTAGAACGGGAGCTTGAACGGCAGCTGCAGCCCTCCGGTGAGCTGCTGCATCTGCTCCTGAGCCATTTCCTGTGCCTTCTTCTGAGCTTCGCCGACCGCGGCGATCACCAGATCCTCGAGCATCTCGACGTCTGCGGGATCCACCACCGCCGGGTCGATCTTGATCCCACGCACGTGGCCCTTTCCGTCGACGGTGGCGGTGACCATTCCTCCGCCGCTCGCGGCCGATATCGACTGGCCTTCCAGCCCATCCTGTATCTGCTGCAGGCGGGACTGCATCTCCTGCGCCTGCTGCAGGATCTTCATCATGTCGTCCATGCGTTCCATTCTTCGCGATCAGTGAAAGTGAGTCGCAAACTACGTACGCGCGCGGAACGCTCGCAAGCGCAGCCCGGCGCTATTCGATCAGCTCCAGATCCAGCGCGTCTATGGCCGCCGACAGGGTAGGATCGCGACGCCGCAGATTTGCGATGCGCTCTGCGCGGACCTCCTCGGCCGTGTAGCGCCGGGATGCGCCGGCGGGTTCCGCCCGCGCAGCCGACCGAGGGGCAAGGCGGACCCTGGTAACGCCGTCGCAGTAGCGCGCGATCGCGCGCGCTATCTCATCACCACCATTGATGATCGCCTGCTCGGCAATCTCGTCAGGCACGTCCAGCGACAGCAACACTTCGCCGCGGGCGTTGACGGCGCTCGGAGTGGCATGCTCGAGCGCCGAGCCGAGGAACGGACGGGCTTCGCGCGCCGCGGCGACGACGTCGTCCCATCGCTCGGTCAGGACGTTGAGGTCGGGCGTCGGGGGTCGGGAGTCGGGGGTCGGGGGTCGGGGGGTTGAGACGCGGGATGCGGGAGTGCCCGCGCCGGAGACCTCTACCGTCTCCCCGCGTCGCGCGTCGCGCGTCCCGCTTCCCGCTCCCCGCGCTGTCCCGGCCCCCGCCTGCGCGTCGTTACGCGGTGCCGGCGGATCAGGGCGCGGCCGGCGCCCTCCACCGCCTGACGACTCCGCTGCCGGGGGGCCATCGGCCAGCGCGCGCAATACCTCCTCGAGCTCCACCGTCCGCTCCATCAGAGCGAACCGGATGAGCAGCGTCTCCAGCAACAGCTGCTGCTGCCCGCTGCGGCGGAAGCGCATCTCGGTCTCGGCCAGGCCTGCAAGCATGCGCAGCAGGTCGCCTGGTGCGAGACGGTCGCGGCCGGCCCGCAGCGCCTTCCGGGCGGTCTCGCTGACCTCGGGAGCATCACCGCCCAGCGCCATGTCGAGTTGGGCGCGAAGGATGTCACCGAGGCCGGTGAGGAACTGACCGAGGTCGATACCCGCTTCCGACAGCCGCGCGACGAGGGGAAAGACATCAGCCGCCCGCCGCTCTGCGATCAGCGACAGGACGCCGACGAACTCATCCTCGGCGACCAAACCCAGGGCTTCGCGAACCCGGGCGGCGGTAATTCTTCCTTCACCGACGGCGAGAACCTGGTCGGTCAAGCTGAGCGCATCCCGCATCGAGCCGTCGGCGGCACGCGACAGCATCGCCAGCGCGTCGGCATCGGCGGTCACGCCCTCGTGACCAAGCACGACGCCTAACCGCTCGCGAACATCGGCCGGCCCGATGCGCTTGAAGTCGAACCGCTGGAGCCGGCTCAGCACCGGCGCGGCGGTCTGAGCGATCTTCTGCGGCTCGGTCGTCGCGAAGACGAAGACCACGCGCGGCGGTGGTTCCTCGAGGATCTTGAGCAGCGCGTTCCATGCCTCACGAGTAAGCATGTGCGCCTCATCCACGATGTAGACCTTGTAGTGCGAATCGGTGGACGGGGCATACATCGCCCGCTCGCGCAGATCGCGCGCGTCATCGACGCCGCGGTTGGACGCCGCATCGATCTCGACTACATCGAGCGAGGCCGACCCACTCCAGATCCGCGTGCACGACGCGCATTCCCCGCACGGCTCGCCCTCGGACAGCGACGTGGCGGGCGGCTGCCCGAGTATTTCTCTCTCAAGCGTGTCATCCCCGCGTCCCGCGTCGCGCGTCGCGCGTCCCTCGCAGTTCAGCGCCATCGCCAGCACACGAGCCAGCGTCGTCTTCCCCACCCCACGTGGACCGCACAGCAGATATCCGTGCGCTACCCGCCCGCGCGCTATAGCTCCCTTGAGCGTGGCCGAGACGTGCGATTGCACCGCCACATCCGCGAACGTCTTGGGGCGGTATTTCCGGGCGAGTGAGAGGTACATTTATCGGGAATCGGGAAATCGGGAATCGGGAATCGGGAATGGACTTGGCATCGAACCGATTCCCAATTCCCGATTCCCGATTCCCGAAAAAGCACGCGGGCCCCGGAGCTCGTAACGCTCTCGGAAGCCCGCGTAATGCCCCAGGTCTGACGGAGCAACGTCGAACACCACACGCCGCTGCTACCTTCGGGGTCCTGACGGGGTTAGCGGGCCGCCGCCCTCCGGGACCTGGGACACCGGAAATATAGCGCAGAGGGCGGGAAAGGGACTAGTCCCTCTGTCCCACCGCACCTCCAATGACTTCAGCGGCCTTCAGCACCGCGCCAACATCCACATCGAGATGCGTTACGGCGCGAATGCGCGTGCGCGACCAGGGGGTCAGCAGCACGTTCTCCAGGGCCGCGGCATGAACAACCGCAAGAGCATCTACACCAGATGGCATGTCGAGCATGACGATGTTCGTATCCGGTGGCACTACACGGATCCCGTGCGCCCCTTCGAGTGCTGACGCGAATAGGCGCGCGTGCTCGTGATCCTCGGCCAGGCGCGATAGGTGGACGCTGAGTCCGTGGAGTGCGCCGGCGGCCAGGATTCCCGACTGCCTCATGCCGCCGCCAAATCGCTTGCGGGCGCCGTGTGCCGCCTCAATGACGCGTGCGGATCCTGCGAGCGCCGCGCCGACGGGCGCGCCGAGGCCCTTCGAGAAACTCACCATCACCGTATCGGCACAGCCCGCAAAGGCGTCGAGCGACGTTCGCGAAGACTCCGAAGCGTTCCACAGCCTTGCCCCATCGAGATGCACCGGAATGCCGCGCTCGATGGCCAATTCCTGAATCGCGCGCAGGGCCGGCAGGGGCGTAACCCTGCCCCCTGCGCCGTTATGCGTATTCTCGACGCAAATGAGACTCGCCCGTGGCGCGTGCTTCGAAGGGGGCCGCAGCGTCTGCTCCAGGTCCTCGGCTGTCATGACGTCGCCGCTGGGCGCAACCGTGCGAAGCTGGACGCCACCTATCGCAGCCGTCGCCGCCATCTCGTAATGCACCACGTGGGCGCCGGCGTCCGCGTATACCTCCGTTCCGCGCTCGGCCAGGACCCATATGGCCGCCTGATTGGCCATGGTGCCACTGGGGAAGAAAAGCGCCTGCTCCTTGCCAAGCATCGCCGCGACGTGTTCTTCCAGCCGGCGCACCGTAGGATCGCCGTCCAGCACATCGTCCCCCACCTCCGCCTCGGCCATGGCGCGACGCATGGCGGGAGTCGGCCGGGTGACCGTGTCGGAACGCAGGTCGATCGCGGAAGTCATGCGGGGTTGCTGGAGGATGAAGTGCGACGACCCCACACAGTACCACCCGCCAGCAGGTGGTCAAGTCTGGCGTGACATCGATCGTCGTGCACGCCGGCCGCAAAAAACGCGACGCACCGCGTCCCGAGTTGCCCCGGGCGCGGTGCGTAGTGCGTGAGGGTAGCGGCTCGATCGCCCTACACCATCACAGCTTCAGAAAGCCTTACGACGGCGGATTTCCCCGGCGCTCATCGGGGGTCTTCACGTCAATGTCAGGCACCTTGACCGTAACTGTGTCGGTGCCCAACTCCACCGTTGGCGTCTCTATGGTATCCGTCACGGTTCCCATTACGGGCCGCTCGACCTCGTACTCCCCTTCTCCGGTCTTATCACACGCGGCGAGGGTTGCCGCAGAGACCATTGCTACCGCCACTAGAATCCGACGCACCGTTACCTCCCATTTTAGGTCTTGCGGTAGAGATAGAAGCAACCTTTGGGCCACGGCGAAGGGCATTATTCGCCTCATATGGCCTTGAACGGTCACCGGGAGGAGGCCGGCTCGCTGGGCATTCAGGATTCGCCGGAATGCGGGAAGGTCAGGCCGGACAGTCGTGAGGCATGAGTGTCAATCGCCAAACGTCTCACGCTGGAGCCTGCGCACCCGCCGCAGCTCGTAGACGCGCCCCACTTCGCCACCCATGATGAAGAAGAACGACGAGTAATACACCCAGAGCACCACGATGATGATGGTATAGAGGGTCCCCGTATAGAGGCTACCGGGACTGAAAGAGCCGAGGTAGAGAGTGAAGATCATCTTGAACAGCTCGAAGAAAATACCCATGAACAGGGCCCCGATCGCGGCCGCCTGCCAGCGGATCCTGCGGCTGGGCAGAAACTTGTACAGCGCAAAAAACATCAGCGTCAGAAAGAAAAAGGCGACCGCGCGTCCAACGAATTTTGTAAGGCCGCTGACGATCTCCGCTTCCAGGCCGGTCTGCTGGAGCGTCTGCGCGCTGCGTACGGTGGCGATACCGATGTAGGCGTTCAGCACGGAGTAGGCGGCGAACAGCAGAGTGGACACGACGGTGATCTGTACATCGAAGAGTTTACCGCCGACGATGCCACGCGTGTCTTCAATGTCGAAAACGTCTGCCAGCACGGAGCGCAGGGAGCCGAACAGCCGGGTGGAGAACCAAACGAAGCCGAGCAGGCCAATGAGTCCAACCTGGCCGCGCGCTTGCACGATGGTGTCGAGCAGACTATGAATCGGCGAACTGGGGCTTTCGTCGTGAGGCGGCAGGAGATTGTCGATGAATTGATAAACCGACCGCGATGCGGCGGCCGTATCTTCATCGAGCAGATAGCCCAGTCCCGACAGCAGCAGCAGCATGAACGGGACGGCGGCCAGGAGGATATTGAATGATATCCCCCCGGTGAGAAAGAAAATGTTGTCTTCGCCGGCGTTGTCCCACACGCGCTTGGCGTAATCGCGCAGGACCCACCAGACACGGAGCGGGAGCGGGCGCTCGGCCATCGGAGGCGGGCGCGCTCCGCTCGCTAGGTTTCGCCGGCTGGGGGCGTGCCGCTTCCGTCGCCTCCCTCGTTCGACGCGCGACCACGGGAAGTGCGGACGACGTCACCCCCGGCCTTGTATGCCGCCTTTCCTTCGGCGATTCGCCGTTCCAGCTCGCCTCGCGCATCGTGCGCCGCCTGGCGGCCGGCGCGTACCGCCTCCGATGCCTGACGCTTCTTGATCTCGATCGCCGTTCGGGCCGTATCGATGCGATCCTCGACCGTTCGGCGAGCTTCGTCATAGCGATCGACAACCGCATCCTGTACCTGCTCGGCCGTTTCCCGTGCCCGCTGACCGGCCTGGCGGGCTCGGCGCCGGATTTCGCGGCGCGTTTCGGGTCCGGACTGGGGGGCAAAGAGCAGGGCGAGTGCGGCGCCCATGGCGAGTCCCCAAGCAAACGAGCCGACTCCTCCGCTCTGCCGCTCGATGATCACTACCGCGTCGTCTTCGTCGTAGTCTTCGTAGCTCATCAAAACCTCCTCAGGCTCAACGTCGTCCCTTTCCCGTGGTCTTGCGGTCCCGCGATTTTGCGGCCGCCTTTTTTCTGGAAGCTGGAGCAGCGACCGGCGCGTCAGGCTCAGCCGTCTTCGCTTCCGTCTCCGGCTTGGGCTCCGACACCGAGCCCTTCGTCGATCCGTCCAGCATGGCCAGCAGCTCGGATCGCATGTCGCGTTCCGACATGCCCGCCAGCTTGGCGGCGCGCTCCAGCTTTCCTCCCGCATCGGCGAACTTTCTGAGCACCACGTGACGGCGCGCTTCAGTGACCGTCGAACCGGCTGGAAGGGTCACAACCGCGGTGGAGCCGGAGTTCCGGATATGGCGTGGCATCAGGTCGTTGGCGGTTATCTGCCCGCCTCGCGACATGATCACAGCGCGTTCCACGGCATTCTTGAGCTCACGCACGTTACCGGGCCACTCATACGATACGATCCAGTCCCACCCATCATCCGTAAAGCCAGTGATGCTCTTCTGATTCTCCTTCGAGAAGCGCGCCAGGAATTCGGTCGCCAGAAGCTGCATGTCACCCATGCGCTCCCTCAACGGCGGCAAATACAGGTCCACGACCGCTAGCCGATAGTAGAGGTCCTCGCGCAGCTGATTGTCGGCGATCGCCGCCTGCACATCCCGGTTGGTCGCCGCAAGGACACGAATGTCGACGGAAATCTCCTTCTTGCCGCCCAACCGCCGCACCGTTCGCGTCTCGAGCGCGCGCAGAAGCTTGACCTGTATGTCAGGCGCCATCTCGGCGACTTCATCGAAGAAGATCGTACCACCGCTCGCCATCTCGAATGCGCCCGGCTTCTCGTTCGTCGAGCCGGTGAACGCCCCCTTCTCGTGGCCGAACAGTTCGTTCTCCAGGATGTCCTTGGGGAGGGCGGCGCAGTTCAGGGCGAAGAAGGGACCCTTTGCACGGTCGCTCTTGTTATGCAGGGCGCGGGCAACCAGTTCCTTTCCCGTTCCCGACTCTCCCAGAATCAGGACGCTCGCCGTGGAGGGCGCGACCGCCTCGATCATTCGGTAGATCTCGCGCATCTGCTCCGACTGTCCGGTAAGATCTCCGAAGTGCGTGAACTTCTCGAGCTTCGACTCGAGTACGCGATTCGCCTCGCGCACCGTGTACTTCTCCATCGCCTTCGGCATTAACGCCTTGAGCCGCGTCAGTTTCTCCGCGTCGAGGGGCTTCTCGACGTAGTCGTAGGCGCCGGATCGCATCGCCTCGATCGCGCTGTCGACCGTTCCCTTGCCGGTGACAATGATGCACTCGGTGGCTATCCCGGCACCCTGCATTTCCTTCAAGAGAGCGATGCCATCGAGCTTGGGCATCATGAGGTCAGCCAGCACGACGCCGTATGCATCGCTGGTCAGCAGGCGGAGCGCCTGCTCACCATCATGGGCGACGGCCACGTCGTAACCCTCGTCTTCGAGGACGGCGCTCAAACCTGCCGTGATCTTCTGCTCATCATCGGCGATCAGAATCTTCGCTTTCTGCATTCCAGCTCCCTTATCCTAACGTGTCGCCAGGTCATCACGCGGAATGCGCAGCGCTATGCCGTGAGGCACCGCTTGCACCGCGATTCCGCATGCTTCGATGGAGGCTGCCAGACCGTCCGGCAGCACGAATTCGTTCTCCCCCGCCACCTCCACCACCACCGCGTCACGCTCGTACACTGCCTCGCACCGCACGGTGTCGCCACCTTGCACCGCTTCGAACAGCACCGCCGCCAACGCTCCTCGCACCGCCTCCCCGCCGGCCGCGACAGTCGGCGGTACGACGTCGGGCAACGTCACAACCAGCGAGCCGCCGTGCGCCGCGGCAACGGCGCGCGCCAGCGTCGCGATAGGGACCAGTGCACTGCCTACCTCGACGGGCACGCGCACCGGGCGTGCGACCGCCAGTAGTGCGTCCGTCAACCGAATCGCTACTCCAAGCTCGGCCGCGGCAGCCTCGGCGAAGCCGGTGAGCGAAACCACGTCGCTTTGGGCCCGACTCACGCGCCCTCGCAGCACTTCGAGATTCAGCGACACGACGTTGAGCGGATTGCGCAGCTCGTGCGCGACGGCGGCGGTCAACCGCTGCAGCGCATACAGCCAAAGCTCCGCGGGCGCTGCTCCCGCGGCCAAGCTACTCGCCGGCGTCCGGGTCGTCGGGCGCCGCGGCGACGGCCGCCCCCTCGGCTGGCGACCGGCGATGCTGAGGCAGGACGCGAATGTGCTTCTCGACGAGAGGCGCGGTTCCAGCGACCCGCAGCGTGTCGAAGAGAAATCCGAACATGTCGTCATACGCCAATGCCAGTTTCGCTTTCGTCTCTTGCGGCAAATCCCACAGCTTCTGCTTGAATGGGCCCAGCGCCTTCTTGCGGGTCTTGTAATAGAACTGCTCGTCGCTGTCCTTCGGTTTGCGCTCCTCGGCGGCGTTCCCGTCGAGCCAGGCGTAGATCTCCTGCCTCAGGTCGTCAGGCAGCGAGTCGTAAAGCATGTTCTGAAAGTTCGTCGCCAGATGAATCTCGCACGTCTCGGTTTCGGGAAAGTTCCCGAACGCGCTCGCCGGCAGAGTCGATGCCCCATGCTGCACGGCTCCCGCCAGCCCGTAATCATCGCGGGCGACGCGTGAAAGATCGGCCAGCGTCTGAAAATCCAGCTTGACGTCGGCAATGCTGCCGTCGGGAAGCACTACCCCGCCGTGCGAGGTACCGCTTTGCACGCTGATCTTGGACAACCCGGCGATTGCATGGCCTCCCCGGTCCTGCAGTGTGCGGCTGAACCCGTTCATGAACGCCCGCAGCTCTTCGACCGTGCTGTTTTGCGCTCCGACTTCACCGATCTCCCCGCCAATCGAGACTGTCACGCCGCTTGGCTCGCGCTCGCGGACATAGCGCGTTATGTCCACCGCCACTTCGTAGTTGCTACGTTGTTGCTCGTCGAGATCCTCGACCGACAGGTCCACGAGGGTGGAAGTATCCACGTCGATGTTGTAGAAGCCCGCGTGAATCGCCTCGTTTGCCAGCTGCTTCACCGCGGCGACTTCGCCGGTAGGATCGGCTACGAACTTCTTGGCATTGACCTGGAAGTGATCGCCCTGAATGAATACCGGGCCGCGGAATCCCTCCCGCAACGCCGCGGCCAGCATGACAGCCACGTATTCCGCAGGCCGCTGTTCCGTATACGCGATCTCGGAGCGGGCGATCTCCAGAATGAAGGCGCCGGTGTTGGTACGATTCGCAGTCCGGAAGATCGACCGCGCCGTATCGTAGGTCATGCCGCGGATATTCATCGCCGGTACCGTGAACCCACCGCACTCGCCCCGGCCTCGCGCCAGGTAGAGGTCGTGGATCGACGAAGGCCGGACGCCGACCGCCTGCGCAATCTCCCAGATCAGCCATCGGGCATGGTCACGCCGTTGCCCACGACTGAAAACCGCTTCGCGCACCAGGGCATCCATCCGTTCGGAGGCGAGCGATTCCTCGCGGACGACGGTCACTTCCCCGTTATCCATGCGCAGATCGTCGCCGAACAGAGACTCCGCCCAGGGTTCGTGTGCCGCCATCAAGCCTCCAAAGTCGGGTTGCGGCGCCGGTCGTCCGGCGGCGTCGCGAGTTCCTTGTTTTCCAGCGTCTCCCCGGGAAGGTGACGGGACGGGGTACCGATTCGCAAGTGCTGCAACTAGACCACACTACGCTGCGCCGGAACGGGGATGTCATCCCATTCCCGGCGCGCCGCTTCGGCATCCTCGCGCCCCATCAGGGCGTACGTGTATCGCTTGCCCAACTCCACCCCCGGCTGATCCAGCGGATTGACTCCGTACCATTCGCCGGCGAACACCGTGGCTATCTGGAGGAGCATCAGCAGGCCGCCGAAATGATGGGCGTCGAGTGAGTCGAGGGTGATCGTCAGATTCAGCCGCCCACGCTGCGCGAGTGCCGTCGAGGTAGCGCGACGCTCCGCATCCAGCAGGCTGCCGAGCAGCTTGCCACCCAGATAGGCGAGCTCGGGAATATCTGCGTGGATCGGGGGAATCTCGACATCGACCGCCGGCTCGGCCACGTGGACGAACGCAACGGTCTTGTTCCGCGGCCCTTCCATGAACAACTGAACCTGGCTGTGCTGGTCGGTAGCGCCTAACGCCGCGAGCGGCGTGGGCCCGACCGAGGTGCCATCGGGGCGGATCTTGCCCAGGCTCTCCGCCCAGAGCTGCACGAACCAGAGCGCCAACTCGCGAAGCGGGTCGGCATATGGCATGAACACGTGCGTATGCAGACCAAGTTGCGTATCACCCAGCCATTCGAGCGCCGCGAAAACGCCGGCGGGATTCTCGCCGAGCGACTCCGCTTCGCACCGTGCCTTCATTTCGGCGGCGCCCTCGAGCAGCGCTTCCACATCGACGCCGATCAACGCGGCCGGCAGCAGCCCGACGGCCGACAGCACGCTGAATCGGCCGCCAACGTTAGGTGGAACGGCCAGCGTGGCAATCCCGTCCGCCTCGGCAATGCGGCGGAGGGCCCCCTGATGGGGATCGGTGATGAAGACGAGATGACCTGTTGCCTTGTCGCCCAACTCCGTCTCGAGCCGGCCGCGCACAATGAGGTATTGCGCCATGGTCTCCGCCGTCCCGCCCGACTTCGATATGACGAGAAACAGGGTTCGGCCGAGCTCCAGTCGATCGAGCAGCGACACGATCGTCGCCGGATCCACGTTCTCGACGATATGCAGCCGCGGGAAGTACTCCCGCGCTTCGTCGTCGAGCTCGTTCCAGTTCGGCGGCCGCAGCGCGCTGCGAAGAGCAATCGGCCCGAGCGCCGAGCCACCGATGCCGAGCAGTACGACATCGCTGAATGCCTGACCAATGCCATCCGCGAACTTTCTGATTTCGGGTAGAACCGTTCCGCCGTCGGTGAGGTCGAGAAAGCCCAGCTCACCACGCTGGCGCCGGTCGGCAACGCCACGCTGGATCGTTCCGAACTGGGCAGCGGTGTCTTCCCACAGGTCGGGAGAGACACCGCCTTTCACCGAGGTGGCCATCATGTTGGTGTAATCGATGCGGATCGTCATGTCAGTCGACGCGAACCGTGAGGCCGTCGTGCGCCGGCCGGATATGAGGCGGCAGCTCGGCGCACAGCTCGGCGTGTGATGTACGATGGGTCAGATGCGTCAGGAACGTCCGGCTGGCGCCGATGCGCTCGGCCACCTCCACTGCCTCGCTAATGCTGAGGTGAGTGGGATGCGGGCTTCGCCAGAGGGCGTTGAGCACCAGCACCCGCACGCCCTCGAGTGTCTGATAGGCTCGCGCGTTCAGCTCCTTGGCATCGGTGACGTAGCCCAGATTGCCAATGCGATACGCAAATACGTGCAACGGTCCGTGCGGCACCGAGAACGGCGTTACCGGCAGGTCCCCGATCGTGACGGTCTCCCCCTCCCGGAGAACCACCATTCTCCCTTCGGGTTTGGAGGTTCCCGGGATGGGCCTCGCTTCATCGTCGAAAATGTAGCCGAATCGCTCGACCAGCTTGTCCATCGTCTCGGCGGAGCCGTACATCGGCAAGGCGTTATTGTCGCGACACGTCAGCGCACGCAGATCGTCGATCCCATGTGTATGGTCGGCGTGGGCATGGGTAAACAGGACGGCATCCACGCGGTCGATCCCGCTGGCGACGAGCTGCATGCGGAGCTCCGGAGGAGTATCGAGCAGCAGTCTGGTGCCGCCGTCGCTTTCCACCACTGCCCCGACCCGCGTGCGCCGGTCGTGCGGATCGTTAGACAGGCAGACGTCGCACCGGCAGCCGACCTGCGGGACGCCGAAACTCGTGCCGGTACCGAGGAATACTAGCTTCACACTACTTCGACCTTCATGAAATTCGTCGTACCCGTCACATCAAACGGCACACCGGCAGTGACGATCACCCGGTCTCCCCGCCTGGCGAGCTCGAGCCTGCGAACGGCGTCGAGTCCGTATTCCACCATGTCGCTGTACTGCCGGTCGTCGGTCGGAGGAATGCGCTCCGGTATGGCGCCCCACACAAGCGCCAACTGCCGATAGGTGCGCTCGACGTCCGTTAGCGCCAGGAACGGCACCTCCGGACGGTGCGAGGAGACGATGCGTGCGCTGAACCCGCTCTTGGTGAAGACAATGACCACCGGCGCATCGATCATGCGCACCGCGGCCACGGTCGCCGCGGCAATCGCCTCTTCGGTGCTGACCTTCCCTTCGCGCGGACGCACCGTGAGCCGTGCCCGCCGTTCGCGGGGAGGCGGATGCCGCTCGATCTCGGCTATGATGCGCGACATGGCGACTACCGCCAGCACCGGATAGGCTCCGGTCGCCGTTTCCGCCGAAAGCATGACCGCATCGGTGCCATCCAGAATGGCGTTGGCAACATCGCTCGCTTCCGCCCGCGTCGGTCGTGGGTTGGTGATCATCGACTCGAGCATCTGGGTGGCCGTGATCACCGGTCGCCCTAACGTGTTTGCCAGCGCAATTATTCTCTTTTGGGCAATTGGCACCTTCTCGAAGGGCAGCTCGACCCCCAGGTCCCCACGGGCAACCATCACGGCGTCCGATGCGGCGACAATGCTTTCGATGTTGTCGAGCGCCGTGTCCTTTTCGATCTTGGCCACTATCAGGACCCACTTGGGCACCAGCTCCCGCATCATCTCGACGTCTTCCCGGCGCCTGACGAAGCTGAGCGCCAGAAAATCGACATCCTGTTCCACGGCGAAGGCGATGTCCACCCGGTCCTTCTCGGTAATGGATGGCGCGGAGACCTGTACGCCAGGGAGGTTCATTCCCTTGTGGCTGCGGAGCTGGCCGCCATGCACGACCCGCGCCCGCAGGCGCGGTGGGCTCACCGACGTCACCACCAGGTCTATCAGGCCATCGTCAACGAGGATCCGGTCGCCTTCCTGCACATCCCGCGCGAGATCGTCATAGGTGACGGGAGTCTCATCTCCCTTGGCGAGGGCTTCGGGTGCGAACACCAGCTCCACTCCGGGAGTGAGCATCCGAGGGTGCTCGAGTTCGCCGATCCGGATTCGCGGACCCTGCAAGTCGCCGAGTACCGCGACCGGTCGCTCGAGCTCCGCCGCCACCGCGCGCACGTGCGCTATCGTTTCGGCATGCTGCGCATGCGTCCCGTGCGAAAAGTTGATGCGTGCCACGTTCATTCCCGCACGGATCAACTCGCGCAGCAAGTCGGGAGATGCGGACGCCGGACCGAGCGTGCAGACGATCTTTGTGCGCGGGACTCTCGCCGCCGCCGAGCGCCCGTCGGTCACGTTGCGTGCGAGAGAGCACGTGTCTTTCTCTCGAGCCCGGCAAGCAGGCTGTCGAACGACTGGCTGAACGATGCAAGCCCTTCCTCGAGCAGCACCCGCGTTATGTCATCGAGTGAGATTCCGAGCGCTTCGAGCTCGTCGACTACCGCGCGGGATGCCCGCACGTCGGCATCGACTGTGCGACGCACCACGCCGTGATCCTTGAATGCCTCGAGCGTCCTGGGTGGCAGCGTGTTGACCGTGTCGGGGCCGATCAACTCCTCGACGTAGCGCACATCGCGGTACTCGGGATTCTTGGTACTCGTGCTCGCCCACAGCGGCCGCTGCACCCGCGCCCCCCGCGCGGCGAGCGACTGCCACCGGCTGCCGCCCACCGTTTCGCTGAACAGCGCGTAGGCGAGCTGCGCGTTGGCGATCGCCAGCTTTCCTTCGAGCGCGCGCAGGCGTACGCCGTCGCCGGGCCCGGCACTCGCAAGGCGGGCGGCGATCCGCTTGTCCGCCTCGCTGTCCACCCGGCTCACGAAAAAGCTGGCGACGGAGGCGATGCGATCTACCGGCTGCCCCGAGCCCACCCGGTCTTCGAGTCCCGCCATGTAGGATTCGATCACCTCACGATAGGCATCGATCGAGAAGAGAAGGGTGATGTTCACGTTAATCCCTTCCCTGATCAGCTTTCGGACGGCCACCGCGCCGGCCACCGTACCCGGCACCTTGATCATCACGTTAGGCCGATCGACGAGCGCCCACAGCCGCCGCGCTTCGGCAACGGTTTCGTCCGCGTCGTTCGCCGCACCCGGAGAGACCTCGAGCGAAACGAAGCCGTCCGCTCCTTTGGTCCGGTCGTAGACAGGCCGGAAAACGTCGCACGCCCTTCGCACATCATCGCTGGCCACCGCTTCGAATATCTCCCATGGCGTCTGCTCGGCCGGCGCCGCGACGAGTTGTTGGTCGTACGCAGTTCCCTCGGCCAGCGCCTTCTCGAAGATGGTCGGATTGGAGGTCATCCCCATGAGTGAATCCTCGCGGATTCGGCGCTCCAGGTCGCCGTTGAACAGCATCGGGCGGTCGATGTAGTCGAGCCAGACAGACTGGCCGGCTGCGTAGAGCTCGTGGAGGCGAGAAGTCGACATGGGTACCGGTTGCGCGACGCGCGACGCGCGATGGGGGTGAGCGGTTTGCCTGCTCCGAATTGCGAAAGATAACTCGCGATGCTCGAGGTGGAACGAGCCCGCCGAAGTCCTCACTCAGGCAAGAAGAAAGGGCGACGCAATTGCGTCGCCCCAAGTCGAATGCCCCCGTCGCGCGTCGAGCGTCGCTCACCCTGCGATTATCGGCGTCTTCCTCCGCTGCTTCCGTCGATACATCTCCGCATCGGCTCGCTCGATGGCGGAGAGCAGATCTTCGCCCCCGCCAAAGCCCGACGCTCCCAGGCTGGCCAGTACGGGGATCGGCTCGGAAGCGGCGGTCGTCAGCAGGGGCCGCGCGGACTGGATCGCCCGCTCGAAACGTTCGGCGGCATCTGCGGCTTTCACTCCTGGCACAATGAGCAGGAACTCGTCGCCACCCCAGCGATACAGTCGATCGGTCGGGCGGAGCCCCTCGCGCAGCACGGCGACGAGGTGCCGCAGGAGCTGGTCGCCGGCCGTGTGGCCAAAACGGTCGTTCACGAGCTTGAGATTGTCGAGATCGATCACCGCCGCCGACCCGAAGCTGGCCCGCGCTACGTCCAACCCGACTCCCTCCTCGAACGCTCTCCGGTTGAGCGCACCCGTCAACGCATCGTAATGCGTCGATCGGCTCAACTCGTCATGCGCCACTTCCAGTTCGGCATGCGCAGCATCAACTTCGCGCTTTGCATCCTCGAGAAGCATCACCACCATGCCGTTGCCGAGCAGCATCTGCAGAATGATGTCGGCGTAGGAGTTGAGCATCAGCACGTGAGAGAACAGCACCGGGTAGTCGGCTGTCGTCAGGTACGGCCAGGCAAAGATCAACAGATAGGACGTCCACAGGAGAGCCATCGCCGCATACGCTCCCGCCGCCACCTTGCTACCCACACTTCGACGTGAACGAGGCAGGCGCAACAGCATGAAACCGCAGGCGGCGTAAGCCAGCGCTACGGCGGCACTCTGGAGCAGGACGATCTGCTGAAGGCTCGTCACGACGATCACCGACATCGCGCCATATGCGATCGCCACGATGCTCGCGTAAACGACGAATCCGCGCAGCCGGACTCCTGACACGAAGGAGGCGGTTCCGGCAAAGAGGAGCGCGACGTACATCAGCTTCGCGCTCTGGTATATGAGATAGAGGATCCGGACCTCTACGCTCTCATCCGCCGCCGAGGCACGGCCGATGTGAGGGAGGAATCCGTGGCGCAACACGAGGGCACCGATGGCAATTGCCACCACTACCCAGGCAACGCTCCAGTAGCGGAAGTAGCCTCGTCCTTCGGCATGTCGGCGCAGCACAAGGAACAGCGCGGCGAGGAGGATGCACCCCCCGAGCTGGACTCCCAATCCGATCAATCCGATCAGTGTGCTCGAATCAGACATTGCTGTTCCTGAGGCCGCGTGCCGGCGGTGAGCGCTGCCGCCGGATGAGGACCACGACGATGGCGGTTTCTCAGGAGAAAGGACGATTATGTCCGCGTAGCGGAACGCGGCATGGGACGCGGACTCACGATGTGATGCAAACGGGCACCAGAAAGCCGTGCCGGCGGCGCTGCGGAGCGTTGTGCGAACCACGCGGGCGTACTTCTTGACCGTCGCCGGGGACGAGTGTCATGGTTCTCTTCCTCAATGCGCCCGAGGCTCACATGCTCACGCCGGAGCTCGTCGCCTTCATCCCCCTGTCGTTGCTGCTGCTGCGCATAATGATCGCACTCGTATTCGGCACCAGCGGCTGGTCGCACCTGACAAAGCCAAAGGAGCGCGGTGAGAGCATCGGCATGTCGCCGGCGGCCACCGCCGTGCTAGGCGCAGTGGAGCTTGCCAGTGCGGTTGCGCTGGTGCTCGGCGTTTTCGTGCAGATAGCGGCCGTGCTTCTCATCGGCGTCATGCTCGGCGCCATTGGAAAGAAGATGTTCGTGTGGAAGAGCGGCTTCTGGGGGGAGAAGAACGACGGCTGGTATTACGACCTGCTCTACCTCGTGTGCAACGTGGTGCTGCTCGCCACCGGCGGGGGAGATTGGACGCTGCTGTAGGAAAGACGGTGCCGTCGGATGCAAAATCGCGTCACGCAACCGGTGACTCTTCACGGCTTCTTCACAACTCGCACCTCCCCGATTTCCCGCCGGGGCTCCACCTTGCGAGCATGCTCCGAACCCGCTCCGGGCGGCCGCCCACGCTCTGGCTCCAGATCCTGCTCGTGGGCGGACTGGCATGCGTGGTACTGCTGGCCGTGCAGGCGTACCGCTCCCAGCGCTCCAGCCAGGCAATGGCCGAACGAGCGCTCCGCGATTACGCGCACTTCGCTGCCTGGAGCTATCGCGAGCACCTTGCCGTTCGATTGCGCGAGGTGGCGGACGAGCTTCTCGGCGCGGTAAATCACGGGGACGGTCTGCACGAAAGTCCCTCGATCCCGGACGTCTCCGAACTGGGCCACTATCTCTACTACGATGAGCGGTGCACCTGTCACCGCGCGCGGCGTGGACCTCTGCCGGCCCGTTTCCTGGGATTCACGCTCGGCAGCGATACGTTAGGAGTGGCGGTGAACCGGGCGCCCTCCGCCGTCGACGGGTGGCGCGCCGATGGCGACGTGGGTGGCGACCGCGGCTTGCGCCCCATGCTCACGGCCGAGACGCGGGCGCTCAATCGCATGATTGGCGAGCTCGGGCGGCAGTCTCAGGAGGTATGGGGATACGCGATGCGCGTGGTGGCGCTCGATGGGCAAACGCACCTGCTCGGTGTCCGTTCGATGCCCACGCAGTGGGGCGATACCGTGATCTACGGCTTCGATCACGACGCAGCCGCTCTCGGCACCATTCTGTCCGGCCTGCTGGCGTCAGGCGACCTGCTACCGTCCACCGTGCTCGCGGGCCGGAGCAACGCCGAGGTCTTCGACATCGAGGTCAGCGACCCGGCAGGGGTACCGGTGTTCCGGTCGGGAACGCGGACGACCTGGGATCTGGGCGCCACCGCGCAGCTGCCCGCGAGCTTTGGCGGCTTTCGCATCCGTGCCCAGCTGCGGCCGGAAATGGCGGAAGCAATCCTGATCGGCGGGGTTCCGGTGTCGCGGGTGCCGGTCACGCTCGTTACGCTGGCGCTCGCACTCGGCCTGACGAGTCTCGCCGCGGTCCAGCTGCGGCGGGAGGTCCGGTTCGCCGCCGAGCGGGCGACGTTCGTCGCGAACGTGTCGCACGAGCTGCGAACGCCGCTCACCCAGGTGCGTCTCGTGCTCGACACGATGCGGCTCGGCCGGCTGGAAGATGCGGCGGCACGCGACCGCTCGTTATCGGTCGCCGATCGGGAGGTGCTGCGGCTTCAGCACCTGGTCGACGGACTGCTGCGGTTCACGCGCGGGACGCGCCGCAACGGAGCGCCCGTCAACCTCGATGCGGCGCAAGAGGCGCGGGCGGTAGTGGCCGAGTTCGAGCCGCTCGCGCTGCAGCACGAATCGCGCGTGGAGTTGCACACGGAGGAGACCGTGCCCGCGCGTCTGGCCAGTGGGACGCTGCGCCAGGTGCTTCTCAACCTGCTCGACAACGCCGTCAAGTACGGCGGAGAGGGCGGCACCATCAGAATCATTGTCCGCCGGCGCAATGGCGGCGGAGTGCATCTGACCGTCGACGACTCGGGGCCCGGCGTTCCCCCTGGTGAGCGGAAGCGGATATGGCGCTCGTTCGAGCGAGGTGACGTGGCCGGTCACCGAGGGGTGGGCGGCAGCGGAATAGGTCTGACGATCGTGCGCGAGCTCGCCGAGGAGAACGGGGGCAGTGCAACGGTGGAGAGTGCGCCGGGCGGCGGGGCCCGGTTCATCATCGATCTGCCTGACGCGGCGCCGTGATGGCGCGCGTGCTGGTGGTAGAGGACCAGCGCGACCTCGCCGCGCTGCTCGTGCACAATCTGGCGCTGGAGGGGCTGGACGTAAGGGCAGTGGGCGACGGCCGTGAGGTGCTCGAGCTCGTGCGATCGTGGGTACCCGATCTGGTCATACTCGACCTCATGCTGCCCGGACTCGACGGGTTCGAGGTGCTGCGCGGCATTCGCGGTCATACTCGCGAGCTCCCGGTCATTATCCTGTCCGCGCGCGGCGAGGAGCACGACAAGATCCGTGGTTTTCGACTGGACGCTGACCAGTATGTCACGAAACCGTTCAGTCTCGTCGAATTGCTCGAGCGCATTCGTGCGCTGCTGCGCCGCGGTTCGCGAGCCGCCGCCAACGGCCAGCCGGCACTCATAGCATTTGGCAACATCGCGGTAGACGAATCATCGCGCATGGTGACGCGCGGTGGCGAGGCGGTCGGGTTGCCACCCAAGGCGTTCGATCTACTCCTGGCGCTGGCCCGACGCGACGGGCGCGTGGCGAGCCGCGTGGAGCTGCTGCGCGAAGTCTGGGGCTACGGCCCGCTCGTCCTGTCACGAACGGTCGATTCCCACATCGCCGAGCTGCGTCGCAAGCTCGAGACCGATCCGGCCAATCCGCGCCACATCATAACGGTGTTCAAGACCGGCTACCGGCTCGACCGCTAGCGCCTTCACGAGTTCGACACAACTCGCGCACGCCACCGCCACCACCGTGACGAGGCAGGGCAGCATCATGACACCAAGGTCAGTCATTTGACTTTCGACATCATCAGGAGGAGTCATGCTCGCCCATGTCCGGCGCTTCGTCGTCATTGCATCGGTCGTAACCACGGCAGGCGCCGCCGGTGCACAACCTGCCGATCCGGAAGATCTTCTAATCACTCCGAGCCAGCTCGCCCGCCAGCTTGGCAATCCGAAGACAGTGGTACTGCATGTGTCCGCACGCGAGGATTACGACGCCGGCCACATCTCCGGCGCCCGTTTCGTCGAAATGCGAGATCTGTCCGCACCGCGCCAGGAAGGGGGCCTCTCCCTCGAACTGCCTGACGAAGCCACACTGCGCCAGCGGCTCGAACGGCTCGGCATTGCTGACGGCAGCACGGTGGTCGTCGCATTCGGAGCCGACTGGGTCTCACCGGCCACACGAGTGGTGTTCACACTGCACGCAGCGGGGCTCGGAAGTCGCACGCGCTTCCTGGATGGCGGAACCGCGGCATGGAAACGCGCTGGTCATCCTCTCACCACCGAGGCGCCGCCCCCTGTGGTACGTGGCACCCTGACAGAACCGCCGCAGCGGCCGCTGGTCGTGAATTACGAGTGGGTGCAGGCGAATGCGCGGGCGCCGGGGGTGCGGCTGATCGATGCGCGCGCTCCGATGTTCTTCCAGGGACCCGGGATGCGCGATCACGGCGCCGGTCACATAGCCGGCGCAACGAACATCCCGTTCAACTCGCTGGTCGATGAGTCCCTGCGCATCCTGCCGACGGAGGAACTGCGCCGCAAGTTCGCCGCGGGCGGCGTGCTCCCTGGCGACACGGTTGCTGCATACTGCCACATCGGGCAGCAGGCGACAGTTGTGCTGCTGGCCGCCCGGCTGCTGGGCCACCGTGTGCTGCTCTACGATGGCTCGATGGACGATTGGGAGAAGCGCGGGCTGCCGCTCGTGAATCCGACTCGCGGCGAGGGCGGAGGCGATCCCCCCCGGGACGGTACGCGCTGATGCGGGCGCCACAGGCTTACGCCGACGCAACCAGGGGCGGAGTAGCGTTAGGATTAGTGCTCCTCGCATCGTTCGCGCTGGCCGGACGCGGGATCGGCGCCTCGGGAGCGTTCGCCGCCACAGCGGGATCGATAGTCGGAGCTGTTTCGCCGGTCACCCTTGCCGCCGATCCCGCGCTGGCGGACCGGTTGCCTTCGGGGGTGAATCTGCTCAACGACTGGATCGTGATGCAGATCGCCGGCGTGATTCTGGGTGCGGCACTCTCGGCACGGTGGTCCGGCCGGCGCCAGGCGATTCGCGCGGCCGGTACCGTCAGTCGTTCGCGCCTGACGAGAGCTTTCGCCGGTGGCGCCCTGATGGGACTCGGCGCCCGGCTCGCCTATGGGTGCACGAGCGGCCTTGCACTGACCGGAGGCGCATTGCTCGCTACCGGTGCGTGGATTTTCATTCCTGTCGCGTTCGGCACGGCGGCCCTGGTCGCTTTGCTGTCGCGCGAAGTCGCCCTGCAGGGTGCACGGTGATCGGCGAGCCGCTACCCGCGATAGTCACCGCGCTTCCGATAGGCGTTGCGTTCGGTGTGATTCTCGAGCGCACCGGGCTTGGTGACCCTCGCGTCATTGCCGGCCAGCTCACCGGGCGCGACTTCACGGTAGTGCGCGTCATGTTCGGCGCGATCGTGACTGCGATGCTCGGGCTCGTTTGGGCCTCGGCATCGGGGTGGCTGGACCTGTCGGCGATGGCGGTGCCGCCGACCGACGTCGCCGCGCAGGTGGTTGGGGCGGTCATTTTCGGAGGCGGGTTCGCGCTCGCATCGCTGTGCCCCGGCACCGCATGCGTCGCTGCCTCGAGCGGACGTCGCGACGGGCTCGCCGCCGTCTTCGGGATGCTCTGCGGCACCGTCCTCACAGCGGTGCTGTGGCCGGCGTTCAGCGATGTGGCGGCCGAGTCACCACGCGAGGCCGCATTACTGCCTGACGATCTGGGTCTGCCCCTCTGGACGGTGGTGCTGATGGTTACCGCACTTGCCGTGCTGGCTGCGATGATCGGACGGCGGCTCGATCCGCGGGGCGGCCCGCCGCCGTGGCGCCTGACGACCGGGGAAACCGTGGCTCTGGCGCTGGCTATTGCGTTCGCAGCGGTGGATGGCCGCGCCGGAATCGGCGCACACCGTCTGGCCGGAATCGCCGGCGAGATCTCGCGCGAGGCGGACCATGTGGAGGCACTGGAGCTGGCAGAATGGATCCGCGCGGGAGAACCGCGGCTGCGGATCATCGCGGTTGGCGAGCGTAGCGACAGTGCCACCTACCGCATCCCGGGCTCGGAGCCGGT
The DNA here is from genome assembly GCA_964584905.1 of uncultured Gemmatimonadaceae bacterium. Classification (GTDB taxonomy): domain Bacteria; phylum Gemmatimonadota; class Gemmatimonadetes; order Gemmatimonadales; family Gemmatimonadaceae; genus JALZIF01. Next base: position 32,065 of record CAZPCC010000275.1, read on the forward strand.
GCCAATGGAAGCTCTGGCGACTCTCAGAGTAGGCGCCGACGAGCGGCTCGTGCTTTACAGCGAAGGTGGAGCGCACGCCGCGCAGGCTTGGGTATTGATGCGCGCCCGCGGAGTGAACGATGCGCTGGTGCTGAAGGACGGGCTGGCCGCGTGGGAAGATGAAGTGCTCGCCCCCGTCCGCCCCGCGAGCACCGCCGACACCGCGCAAGCGCGCTACGCGCGTGCACGCGAGCTCTCGCTCTGGTTCGGCGGCATGCCACAGCTGGTGCCCCTGCCTGGCGACGCTCGACAGGCCGGGAGTGCGCCGCGGCGGCGGCGGAACCCGTGCTGAGGGCCCCTGCGCCGGAGCAGCTCAGCGGTCGCGCGGCAGCGGACGCCGTAGCCGGACACGCGGAGCGTGCCAATCGGGACGATGCGCTGTTCGGCGAGTGGCGCGCCCGCGAGCTGAGCCGAATAGAGCGTGCCGGGCTCGCCTATCTCGATTACACCGGTGCGGCGCTCTACCCGGAGTCAGTGGTACGCGCGGACGCCGAGCGCTTGACGCGGCGGGTATTGGGCAACCCGCACAGCGAGCATGGCCCTTCGCGCGATGCCACTTCGGATCTGGAGGATGCACGCGCGGCGGTGCTCGAGCTGCTGCACGCGCCGCCTGACGAGTACGTGGCAATCATCACCGCCAACGCTACCGCCGCTGCCCGGCTGGTGGCCGAGAGCTTTCCATTTGCCGCGCGCGGAGCTCTCGCGCTCACCGCCGACAATCACAATTCGGTGAATGGGATCCGCGAGCCGGCCCGTGCCAAGGGTGCGACGCTGCGAACTATTGCGCTCGATGGCAATTTCCGCCTTCAGGAGCCACTCGCCTCACTAGAACGGCGGCCGCGCGGGCCATCGCTGCTGGCGTATCCGGCGCAGTCGAACTTTTCCGGCGTCCGACATCCACTTTCGCTGGTCCGTGAAGCTCAGACGCGCGGCTGGCGTGTGTTGCTCGACGCCGCGTCATACCTGGCCACCGGCGATCTCGACCTCGCGCAGAATCCCGCCGACTTCGTGATGCTGTCGCTGTACAAGATCGCCGGATATCCAGCCGGGGTCGGCGCTCTCGTCGCGCGCCGCGAGGCACTTGCCGAGCTGCGGCGTCCCTGGTTCAGTGGCGGAACCGTGGACTGGGTCTCGGTACACCACGGGCGCCACAAGCTCATCCCGGGGGCACCGGGATTCGAGGACGGCACGGTTCCCTTCCTCGCGTTGGGCGGCGTTCGTACCGCGCTGAATGCGGTGCGGTCCGCCGCAGGCGATCGGCTCGTCAGGCATCTTGCCGGGCTCACGTCGCAGATGCTGGACTCGCTGCGCTCTCTCCACCACTCGAACGGCCAGCCGGTGGCGCGTATCCATGGGCCGGCCGATCTCGCGGATCGCGGCGCAACTGTGGCGTTCACCGTGTACGACGCGTCGGGGATCGCCATCCCCTACTGGACGGTCGAGGGCGAGGCGCGTGAGGCAGGAGTCGCGGTGCGCGGCGGCTGCTTCTGCAATCCAGGGTGCGCTGAGCGTGCCTTTGGTCTCGCGAATCGGGATACTTTGCGGTGTCTCGATGCGTTGGGCGTCCGCTTCACCATCCCGCGCTTTGCCAGCTGCCTCGCCGACCAGGCGGTGGGCGCCATCCGGGCGTCCCTGGGACTCGGCAGCGTAAGGCGGGACGTGGATCGGCTCTCCGGGCTGATCGGCGGTTACGTCGACCGCCGCTAGCCGGCAGCCACAGGCGGGCGGCCGGCGACGATCGTCGGCGACCAGCCGAGTGCCTGGATGCGGAATGGGGGGCCGCGCAAGCGGCCCCCCAATATTCACCAGTGAAGTGCCCCTCTGCCTTACGAATTCGGGTTGAGAATCAGCCCGACCCGGTGAGCAGCGCCCTGCAGGTGCAGGCGCGTCGGACGGTCGGCCGAACGCGGAGCAGCGCGAAGCAGATCCGCGCGAAGCGTCACCAACTCGCCACGGAGATGCGACTTCGCGTCATCCGACAGTGGCACAGGCGGTGGACCGAAGCGAGGTGCCCGTTGCTGCTCACTCTCCTCGGGCGGATTGAGCTTCCGGTCGATCGCGGAAAGGAAATCCATCTGCAGCTCGCGACGGAACGCGTCGATTTGCAGTCGGCCGCTGTACACTTCCGACCAGATACCGCGGCGGACATCATCCAGCATGTTCGCCAGGGAATATACCTCGCGATCGTCCTCGGCCAGCGCTTCCTGCTCGAGCAGGCGATTCATCCGGTCATCATTCAGCAGCGTGTTCAAGACGCGGGACTGCGCGCCGTTGACGCGACGAATCATTCCGCCCGCTTCGATGCGCGCAGCCAGCTCGGGCCGAATGAGGTACGATGGCGTCGTGAAAACGTGCTCGTTGAGGAACTTCACCGCCTCCACCTGACGAGCGCGCGGAAGTGCCTGGTAAACCGGGCCCGGCTGGCTCCCCGACTTGTACTGCACGGTGCCGCCGCCTACCAGCGTTGCCACGTGATTGGCCTCGGTGGCCCACTGTCCCACCGTTCTATTGTACAGAGTCTCGAGATCGGAGTTGTCCTCACCGGGCCGGACCGTCGCATCGTGGAGATAGTCCAGTGTGCGGCGAATGTTCTTGAAACCCAGCGCCGTGGATTTCACCGGATCGGCATCACCCACTGCTTCGCTCTGCGTTCCATAGGCGCCAAACTCGTTTCCGGAGGAGAAGCGGTACCACGGCACCGTGTCCTGAACCTGCGACCACCGTTCCAGCGTCGGGCGCTCATCCTCGGTTGACGCAGCACCCTCGATGGGCTTGTACCCCCACATGACCGCGTACTTGTCGTAAGGCCCCACACGCGGAATCAGGTCCTTGAGCGCAATGCTGTCCTCCGGCTGCGCCACGTAGTTGAACCGCGAATAGTCCATGATGCTCGGCGAGTGCCCCATCTTCGCCACCCACGTGCGGCTCCGCACGCTGTCGGCCGGGTAGGTGGAGCTGCCGATCTGATCGTGCTGCAGGCCGATCGTGTGACCGATCTCGTGCGCGACGACGAACTGCAGCAGCTGACCCATCAGCGAGTCAGGCATCGGAAGCGAGCGAGCGCGCGGATCGAGCGCCGCCGCCTGCGTGAAGTACCAGCTCTGCTGCAACTGAATAACGTTCTGGAAAATGCGCGACGATCCGTTGAGAATCTCGCCCGTCCGCGGATCGTGGATGTGCGGCCCCACGGCGTTCTCGGTGGTGGATGGAAGCCAACGTACTACCGTGTGGCGAATGTCCTCCGGCGACCAGTCGGGATCGTCCGCCGGCGCATCCATCGGGATGATTCCGTCCTTGAATCCCGCCGCCTCGAATGCCGGCTGCCAATCGAGAATCGCCTGACGAATGAAGGGCTTCCACCGTTCGGGAGTCGCCGGATCGACGTAGTAGACGATAGGCTTGATCGGATAGCAGAGGTCACCTTCCCGGCGATCCGAGCACTCCAGCCGGAACCGCGTGATGTAGCGCACCGGCGCGGCGCGCTGCTCCAGGCCGAAGTCCACCTTGCGTACGGAGAAGAATCCTACGCGCTCGTCGAAGCGGCGTGGCATCATCGGAACCTCCGGAAGCCTGACGATGCTCCAGTGCGCCAGCACGCTGCGAGCGGGCGTTTGTGCGCCGCCGCCCCCGCCACCGCCGCCTCCGCCAGCGTTACCACCCTGCGGTCGCGGTGTCCCCGTCTGCGTCGCCTCGATCTCCACGTTGTCCGGAAAGGCAATCGCGCGCTCGACATATGAGCGGTTCGCGTCGATGTTGCCCTGAATAGCCGCCAGCTCGGGCACGCTCGTCGTGAACAGCCGGGTCACGTCCACCACCGCCGCGCTGTCCGGGCCATACGCCTCGACGTTCAGCACCGCGATGATCGGTGGATAATTCGCCGCCACCACCGCCTGGTACACAGACAGGCTGGTGTCGGCAGTGATGGCAAAGGAGGGCGAGCGCAGAATCACCCGGTTGCCGCTCCGCTCCCAGCGCAGCGTGCGATCGACGAACTCATCGCCCCCGTATGCGCCGAACTGCCCTGGCGGCAGATTCGGATCAGCCGCGGCTGCCCGGGCATAACGACCAACCACCAGCATGTCCTTGCCCAGCTCCTTGGCCGGAATCTCGAACATCAGCTTGGAGCCGACGATGTGGACGTTGAACATTCCGCGGCGCGTCTTCGCCTCACGCGTGATGACGCGATTGTAGGGCTGCGGACGGGGCTCGCCGCGGCGCCCGCCGGCCGAGTCGCCTCCGGCCTGCGCCCCCGCGGGCGACTGTTGATCGGCTCCGGCGGTGCGCTGCGGCTCGGGGTCCGTCGAGGGTCGAGCTCGGGAGGTGCAGGAGGCGACGACGATCGCCATCGCCAGCATGGTAGCGGAACGCATCATGAGTGAGTCGTGGGAAAGCGGGTGGATCGGGCTTCGTGCCGGCTGCCAGCGGGCGTCCGGCCGATGCAAATCGGGCTGCCCGTAAGACGCACGAGCGACCTCATTCGCTGAGGTCCGGGGGCCGACGGCTGGCGCGGTCCCCATTCGCCAGCGGCCGATGGCCGCGAAGTACTAGTCAGGCGGGGGGCTTCACCAGCCGCACGACCCGAGCGCCGCACGCCTTGCACTTGCCGATCAGCGCAAGCTCACCCTGACGCATTTCGCCTTGCTCGAGCGAGAACGGACCGTCCTCGAGGCAGCGTGAGCAGAATCCGTGGGCGAGCAGCGATTCGTGGCTGCCTTGAATGCGATCCCAGACGGACTGAGCTTCGGGTGTAAGGTGCATTGAGACAATCTACCCGGTTGCCATAAATCAGAGGGCGGGTGCCGGAAGCCGCCCCTCGACCAGGAATTGGTCCATCGGATAGGCGAACGACGCGCGCCGAAAGTAATCGCGCCGGGAGACCTCGACCCGGCCCCGGGTAGCCGTGCAGTGCCACGTCTCCAGCGAGCGCGGTTGCCGTCGGCCGAACACCGCCGGAGAGAAGACACCGATGTTGATCCCGGCAGCCAAATCCCGGGCGGACGTGAAGCGGAATGCCTGGACCCCCGCCTCTCGCATGGCGCGCCCGAGCTCCTGGGTTGCCTGGTAACTCGACTTGGAAGCCAGCTGGCCCTCGTGCTCATCGAAAGGCGGCACGGTGAGGTCGAGACCACGCGGCGTTCGGAGTGAAGCCCGGAACGCGGTCAGCTCCGTTTCCACCACACCCAAATCCGCGGTCGTTCCGTGCAGAAACAGGAGCCTGTAGTAAGCCACTTCGGCGAACAGGGTCGACTGCTCCAGGGAGCCGTACCAGATCCCTCGCTCTATTCTGGTTGCGAATCGCGAACCGTATTGAAGCGGAGGGTAGCGGAAGGGGGTGGATAGGAGATAATGCAGCCGCGCGCCCGGGACTGGTGGAGGCTTGACCGTGTCGATCATCTCCTCGAGCTGCTGCTGCTCGGCATCCGAATCAACGAGCTTGCGGGTTGCGACCTGGTGCTGTGCCTCCACCGCTCGCCAGGCATCGAGCGCAAGCGGAGCTATCTCAGATTCGCCCGCGCATTGCGTCCAGATACTGGATGACATCGATCAGCCCCTCCACCCGCCGGATCCGTTCCGCCGGCACTCCGCCGAGGTGGACGTTGTGAGCGTGGATCCATGCGCGGGCCTGCTCGTCGTCGCCGCCGACGAGAGCGTCGAGGCTGCGGTAAAGGCGGACGAAGAGGAGGGCGAGTTCGCCGTGCTTGCTCTCCGGATCGATGCTCCGACCGCCAGAGAGACGTGAAACCGTCGCCTCACTGGTGCCAATCATCTCGGCGAGCCGATTGTTGCGAAGCCCCAGCCGGCTCGCAGCGGCCAGCACGGCCTTGGTGAGGACCGTGCCTGGATCGGGAGAGGAGAGGGTCAGTGGGTGCGTCATGCAGATGCAATATATCCTATATCATCTTGCAAATGCAAGATCACCTCTGACGATCGTGGATACCTCCCCTGCGGAGCTCGGCCATCGTCTCAGGATCGAGCTATACGCTCACCCGCACTCGCTGAATCCACAGACGTGACACTTCACACAGCCCTCGGCGTACTCGAGCTGAGACCCGCAGTCGGGGCAGGTGCCCATGAACGCCTCGCCCGATCCGTACGCGTCGAACGAGATCTGCGGCTCGACGTCCCCCGTTGCGGGAGCGGCATCGGGCACGCGCGCGGTCACCTTTTCGCGTGGCGAGGAGGCCGTGCTGCCTTGCGCGGGGTCGGGGATGCCGGGCAGCAGCTCCTGCTGCACTCCCATGCGGTCGCGCGACCAGTCCTCGATGGCGAGCCCGATCGCGTCTGGCACCGACAGCACCTTGTGGGAGCCCAGTCCCACCGCACGGTCGGAGCTGATTCCCCGCAGCTGCTTGTGCACCTGCGTCAGCGGAATCCCCGACCGAAGGGCGAGCGAGATCAGCCGCCCCATCGCCTCCGCATCGGACGTAGCCGCACCACCGGCCTTCCCTAACGTCACGAACACCTCGAACGGCTGTCCCCGGTCGTCCTCGGTGATGTTGACGAACATGGTGCCAAGCGGAGTCTCCTTGCGGATCGTCGTGCCGCGCAGCTTGTCCGGCCGCGAGCGCTTGGCACGGCGCTGCAGGTTCTCCGCTTCCACCTCGTAGAGCTGCTTCCTGAGCCGCTCAATTTCCGCTTCCATTTCGGCGAGCGTGCCTTGCAACTCGCCCAACTTGCGCTTGTCGCTCGGACCCCCCTCGCGCTCGGCCTTGGCCTTGTCGGTCGCGCCGGTGGAGAGCACCTGGTTGTCACGCGAGCCGTCGCGATAGACGGTGACGCCCTTGCACTTGAGATCGTACGCCAGTTCGTAGATGTGGCGCACGTCGTCCACGGTCGCGGTATGTGCGAAGTTGGTCGTCTTGCTGATCGCCGAATCGCAATGGAGCTGGAAGGCGGCCTGCATGCGCATGTGCCAGTCCGGGGCGATCTGGTTGGCAGTGACGAACACGCGCTGCCATTTCTCGGGAATCTCCGGGAAGTCTACCCTGCCCTCCCTGGCAATGCGCTCCATCAGCGCCTCGGAGTACCAGCCTTCTTCCCTGGCGATGGCGACGAAGTCGTCGTTCACGTCAGGCATCATCACGCCGGCCTGATTGCGCATGAACGCGACGGCGAACAGCGGCTCGAGCCCCGACGAGCAGCCAGCGATGATCGAGATCGTGCCCGTAGGCGCGACGGTGGTCACATTGCAGTTGCGAAGCAGCTGCATCGGCCGGATGCGCTTGCCCTCCGCATCGCGCGCACAGCTCTCGTCGGGCCCCCAGATCGAGCGTGCCCACTCCGGAAACGCTCCTCTGGCACGCGCGAGCCGCTCCGATTCCTTCTTCGCCTCGACATCGAGGAACTCCATTACCCGCCGCCCCATCTCCACGCCTTCCGGCGAATCGTACGGAATGCCGAGCCTTACGAGCATGTCGGCAAATCCCATCAGTCCAAGCCCGATTCGGCGGATACGCTTGCCGAGCGCATCGATCTCGGGCAGCGGATAGCGGTTGACATCGATGATGTTATCGAGGAAGTGCGTCGACAGGCAGATGTCGCGGCGGAACGCATCCCAGTCCATCTCACCGTCTCTTACGTAGTAGCCGACGTTGATCGAACCGAGGTTGCACACGTCGTACGCCAGCAGCGGCTGCTCCCCGCAGGGGTTGGTCGCCTCGTAGCTGCCGAGGTGCGGCACCGGGTTGTAGCGGTTGGCTTCATCGACGAAGAAGCATCCGGGCTCGCCGGTCCGCCACGCACCGACGATCATCTTGTTCCACACCATTCGAGCGTCGAGCTGGCCCGTCACCTCGCCTGACGATGGATCGATCAGGTCGTACGGCGCATCCGCCTTGACCGCATCCATGAAGCCGGTGGTGACGGCGACAGAGATGTTGAAGTTCACTATCTGCGTCAGGTCTTCCTTGCAGGTAATGAACTCCATGATGTCGGGGTGATCGACGCGCAGAATGCCCATGTTGGCGCCGCGGCGCGTTCCACCCTGCTTGACTGCGTCCGTGGAGGCATCATAGAGCTTCATGAACGACACCGGCCCGGAGGCGACGCCGGTCGTCGAACGCACCATGCTCCCCGTGGACCGCAGACGGGAGAACGAGAACCCGGTTCCCCCTCCCGACTGATGGATGAGTGCCATGGAGCGAAGCGTGTCGTAAATGCCGTTCCGGCCGTTGGAGAGAGCGTCCTCCACCGGAAGCACGAAGCACGCACTGAGCTGGCCCAGAGGACGCCCCGCATTCATCAAGGTCGGCGAGTTGGGCTCGAACCGGCGCTCGGTCATGAGCCGATAGAACTCCTCCGCCAACGCCTCGATCCCGCCTTCACTCGCGCCGTAGCTTCGGTCGGCTTCGGCGACCACCGTCGCCACGCGCCAAAACAGATCCTCCGGCGTCTCGACGGGCTTCCCCGTCTCGTCCTTTACGAGATAACGCTTCTCGAGGACGATCCGGGCGTTCGCGCTTAGCTGCGCGGATGCCGGCGGACGCGAGGAGGGGTGATTCATGTGACTGCTCCGATGAGGAAAAAAACTCGGCGCGGAGAACCCTTTCGCGGGAACTGCGTCGTACGAGGTTGGGGCCGCGAATCTACCCTGCTCGTGATTCCGCGCAAGTGCTCCATTAAACGACCGATGGGCAAGACGTTACACTATCCACATCACAAAGTGACCATTGTGTTGCAATCGATGGCCCGCTGACTGGACGAGCTCGCCCGGCCTGGAAAGCCACTGTTGTTGAAATCCCGAAAACTTCCAACGTGCGTGTGGAAATAGCGCGTAATGCTATACCACAAAGTAACTTGGCTGCTATCCAATTCCGAGGGGCACGTCGATTTTTCGCTCCAGTTTCAGCAAGAACCACCAGGAACATCCGTGCAGCGGCAAGGAGCGATTTGCCCGGAAACACAAGAGGGCAGTTGCAGGCAATTCAGGACCTGGACGGGAAATCTCCGCGCCGGTGCGCCTCCTGGAGCTCGAGATAGCTGCGGACCGTAAACGAGGTGCGTTCGCGCTCTTCATCGGTGGTGTGCCGGACTATACGCCCCGGCACGCCCATCACCAGGGAGTTCGGCGGAATCTGCATTCCCTCCGGGCAGAGAGCGCCGGCTGCGACTATGGAGCCCCGGCCGACATGAACGTGATTCAGCACGATCGACCCCATGGCTATGAGACAGTCATCCTCTATGGTCGCCCCATGAACAATCGCCCCATGACCGATCGCCACGCGCGCACCAATAGTGGTTGGAACGTCCTGGTCGACATGAATGATCGCGCCGTCCTGTACGTTGCTCTCGTCCCCGACGGTGATCGCAGCCGTGTCGCCCCGCAGCACGGCACCGGGCCAGACGGACACGCGCTCGCCGAGCCTAACGTCGCCAAGTACGGTCGAGCGGGGATGAAGGAAGGGCATTCTCTGCGGGAATCGGGAATCGGGAATCGGGAATCGGGATTGGGAATTGGGAATTGGGAATCGCAACAGAACCCGGAACTCGGGAATGGGCAACGTAACTCGACCCCGGCCAGATTCCGATTCCCGATTCCCGATTGCCGATTCCCGACTAGAACGCCGCCCCAACCCGCACGTACACGGCCGCCGCATCTGCTCCAACGAGTTCCCGGCCGCGCACCGGCGCGGCTACTCCGGCGCGCACGAAATAGGATACGTCGTACTGCAGTGCCAGGCTCACCCCGAGCTCTGCACCGACAGAAGCTAGAAGCAGATCGGTATCGATGGCGGCGCCGAGCCGGTCGTCGTCGGCCATGCCGGCATCGCCGAAGACTGACAGCGAGGTGCGGTCGAGAAATGCCGGAAGCCACCAGACGCCCCGATGGATCAACGCGAGCGGCGCTCGATACTCCAGCGTTCCCGCCATCGCGCGGGAGCCGGCCAGGGCGCCGGGGGCGAATCCCCTGACGCCTAGCGAACGGCGCTCTCCGAATCCGATGCCGGGGAGCAGCGTGATGGCCGATCCGCTGGTCCCGCCGATCTCGAACAGCGCCGGGTTGCGTCCGCCGGCGGTGGCAACCGCCGCTCGCGCCGCCAGCACGTGATGGGCGAAGCCGCCGAACGGCAGCGCACGATAGCCGCTCAACACCGTCGTGAGGCTTCGGCTCTCCACGCCGGAGGTGCCACGCAGCCAATCGGCTTGTGTTCGGAGAGAGAGGGATATGCCGTTCTCCGGTGAGATCGACCGCGGCGCCCTCTGGGCGTTGCTGATCCCGGCCGTTGCGACCAGCGAACGGTACTCCGGCCCGCTTCGGAAAAAGGGATTGAGAGACTCGAGGAGCGGCGCCGGAGTCGTCCGGTAGTCCCTCATCTCCACCTCGCCGCCTAGCGTCACGAAGGAGTGCGTTCGGATTCGCGGCCGCTCGACCGATGCGGCGACCGACGCGAAACGCGCGCGCCGGTGCAATGCACCGATCGGCGCGCCGGCGCTGTCGATGATCCTGGCGCGCCCCCATTCCTGGGATCCGGCCGCGGAGAGCATCGGCTGCCCGAGGCCACGATAGCGGTAGTTGGCGGACCACTCGTGCTCGTGCGCGGAGGGATCGAACAGCAGCTGGGCGTTGTACGCGTGTCTTGCCAGCACGTCCGTTCCGTGGATGGCACCGCCGAACGTTGCATCGCCCGCGGCGTTATCGGCGATCAGCGGCAGCCAGGCGCGTGGCAGCAGCGAGCGCCAGGGGGAATAGTCCCGCGCCGCACCGGCAACAGAAGTGACCGGCGGGAGAAAAAGCGGATCTTCTGCGACCGACATGGCGATCGGCGCATCCGGAGACTCGAAGCGCGCCACGCCAAGATCCCATCCTCCTTCCCGATACGAGGTCGCGGCGATCATGCGCCCGTCAGGCGAGACGGCGGGGTGATCGAATCCGAGCGCGCTCGCGCTCAACCGGCGGATTGATGGGATGCCATTGGCGCCGTCGCCGACTTCGGCGACATACAGGGCGGTGGATCCATCCCGATCCGAGGTGAAGACTATTCGGTCGCCCGAAGGCAGCCACGACGGAGCGGCATCGAGCGCACGGTCGCTTGTCAGGCGGTGGAGCAGCACGCCGCTGGTATCGAGAACGACGATATCCGCATATGCGCCGCGCGTCCAGCGCACCGCCGCCAGCCGCCTTCCGTCCGGCGCCCATCGCGGGGCTGCCCACTGCGTGTCCGGGGACGCGGACGTCATTTCGCGAATAATCCTTCCATCGGGTCCCACCATCACCAGCTGGTTGGTGCCCGGCACACCACGCACCGCCACGATCCATCCGTCGGCACGCACGTCGGGCTCGGTGAGGCGCGCGTTTCGCGTAAGGCGTTGCGTCTCCCCATTGCGCTGGCGATAGAGGTCCGACCTGATGTGATAGGCGTCGAGAAACTCGAGCTGGGCGAACAGCACACCACCGCCGGGGTGCGGCACGTTGGCATCGACGGCGTTCCGCCGCGACAGGCGGACGGTGTTCCCCGCGGTGTCCGCCCAGTACAGCCCTGGCACCTCCCTGCCCGAGGCTCTGGCGAACAAAAGCGTCGAATCACTCAGCCACCGGGGATACGCCACCAGGAAGCCGTCATTCGTAAGGCGGCGCCAGCCAGGCAATGGCGTGCTGTCCAATGGCGCCAGCTCCGCTCGGATGGAATCACTCCAGTCCTCCCAGGCATCGGCGAAGGAAACACCGAACGCCTCGCGCGCAAGATGATTGAGCCGATAGGGGATGAGCGCACCCGAGGAGCGCTCGATGAAGTTCCGGATGGCGCTGTCACCGTAGTTGCGTGCCAGGTGAGCCATGAAGTAGCCGCCATGGCCGTACGCCATGTCGCCTCCGGGATACCGCGAGCTGGCAAGGCTCAACTCGTTCACATGGGGAAACTCGCCGGCGAGCGCGCTCGCCCGCAGCACCATGCGCTGATGCGACGCGCTGGCCCGGCCGGCAGTCGTCAGGCTCGACTCCAGGTAGACGGCAAGTCCTTCGGTGATCCACGCCGGGGCGTAGAAGTTGGGCATGAGCCACGGCGACCGGCCGAAAACGTACTGACCCGCGCGCCAGATCCCGCGAGCCCGGTCGAGGTGGAAAATGTGCACCAGCTCGTGCGCGATTATCGTGCGCAGCCAGTCGTCGTAGTAGCGCAGCGACCGCACCGTCATCGGCGGCGTGGCGTACAACAGGATCCGGTTGGTGGGAACCGGAGTGGCGAATCCATTGGTGAAATCCACGTTGTCGGCGAACACCAGATCCACCCGGCCGCGCGGCGGATGAAGCCTGGCCGCCAGCGCCACGTATGCCGACTCCGCCAGTGCGGCGCCCCTTCGGGCGACCGACTCCAACTCCGGTGTGAAGTGCACATCGAAATGCGTCGTCGACAGCGTACGCCAGTCCGCGGATGGGTCGGTGCCCTGAGCAGCCGTCAGCGACGGCACGACCAGCGCGGCGCAGTGAAGAACGAGCCGCCGCGCCGATCGCAACGCCTTCATCGGCGCTCCGCCATGGACCGGAAGTACCTTTCGAGTCCCTCCGCGACGCCTGACGCATAACGCCGTTGGAATTCCGGCGTGCGAAGCGCCGCTTCCTGCTCGGGAATCATGAGGAACGCGCCTTCACACAGCACCGACGGCATCCAGGTGGGACGGGCAAGCGCGAGGTTGTCGTAATAGATGCCAAGATCACGCAGCCCCATCCTCCGCACCATCCCCGCCTGAACGGCCCGGGCGAGGGGCTCTGCCTGTGGATGAAAGTAGTAGGTGCCCGTGCCGTGCGCGGGGAACGGATTCACGCCATCCGGGAGTGCGTTGAGGTGTATGGAGACCATCGCATGCGCATCCGCGCGCCTTGCGGCTACCGGCCGGTCCCCGAGTGGCACCGGCGCATCGCTTGTGCGCGTCATATGCACCACTGCTCCCCGCGACTCCAGTATGGATTGCAGCTGCAATGCGATCGCCAGTGTGGCCTCGGCTTCGTACAATCCGGTGGGTCCGGTGGCACCCCCCGGGGGATGCCCCGCGTCGACTGCAATCGTCAGGCCGTTCAGCGGGCGCGATGAGTCGACGGACGGTGGCCGGCGCACGCGCAGCACCAGCGCCCCATCCCGCCAGAGTACCAGATAGCCATACGGAGCGCGCCCAAGCTGTACCGTGTAGACGACACGATCGCTTGCAACGGGCTCCCAGCGGACGTGCCTGACGAGCGTGTCGCTGCCAGGATAGCGGATGATGTCGGTAGTCGCGCGAGTGCCGTACAGAGTGAGCTGGAGCGCCGAGGGCAGTTGTTCCACCAGATGCGGCGGCCGGTCGCCGATCGGGATCACCACATCCACCCATCCCTCAGCAGGGATGACACGGGCATTCCCTGCCACCCGGCGTGGAGAAGGAACGCCGTCGGCGAGCTGGGTCACGTCCGCCGTCGACACCCAGACGGCAAGCCGTTCGTCGAGCGCCACGCGGGTGAAGTCCCCGCGACGCCCGGTGATCTTCACCCGCGTTCCGGGCAGAAAGAACCACTTGTAGGTGCCGCCGGAAACCGGCCGGCCGGCGATTACGCGGTCCGTGTCACCGAGCGCCGCAGGCGCGACACCGAGCTCGGCCCACCGCTCGTCGATCGGCAGAACCTGCGGAATCGTCAGGCGGGTGGTATCGGTACCGAGCACGGCGAAGATGGCGGCACCGTCACGAAGCAGACCGGCGGCCACCTCACGAGCCCAGCGCGCGGCGGTACCGCGCGACTCAATGGCCATCAAGGGCAGGGGCGCGGCGCCGGCCGATTCGAGCCACAGCTGCGCGCTCGCCGGCGCCAGCACCGATACCTCCACCCGCTCGCTGTCGGGAAAAACCAGCCCCGGCACGGGCAACAGGCTCGCCGTATCGAACACGAGGGTGCCGGCGGCGCCGAAATCGAGTCGCGGCGGAAGAATCGCCACCGGGTGCAGCTGGCGCACGGTATCGGGTCCCGCGATGGCGAGCAGCTCGTAGTGTGGCGCGGTGGCCGGCGGCACCGGCAGATAGGCGATCCACGCTCCATTTGGGCTGACTGTGACCGGCGCACCATTCACGGTGAGGGCCGCGCCTCCGTGGCCTACAGACCCGAATACGAAGGTGGAATCGCGGGCCTGTACCAGGTGGCCGGCGGCAGGATATTGAACACGCGGCGAGAGAGGGCCCTCCACGAGTGGAATCGGTGGCAGTCCGGTTCCATCGGGGGCGGGTTCCGACGCTGTGGAGCCGGCGAGTCCGCATCCTGCGGTGCCGAAGAGCAACAGCGCGTACCAGCTGAGTCGATTCATGGCTGGAAAGTAGGACCGGCGGCGAAGTGGCGCGACCGCGGCTATTCCATGTCCTCCGGGGCATCTCTATATTGGCCGCAGGTCCGGAGTCGCCGCGACGCGAGCATCGAACGGGTTGACCTTCGATATATCGGCGCGGCGGCATCATTTTCGGCCCTGGAACCACGTCAGCAAAGTCGTCGTAGGGGCTGGTGCAATCCCGTACCAGCCGCATTTGCGGCCGCAGCCCGCCAGCGACGCTCAAATGATGCCGCGAGACCTTACCGATTCTTCCATCCCAAACGCGTTCGTGAGCTCTGAATCCCACCCGACCGGTCAGATCGTCGTCCGCATGAGCGGCAAGAGCGATGTGGGCCGATCGCGAGAGCACAATGAGGACGCCTATATGCTGGCCGACCTGACGACGGGTCGCAGCTCTCTTGACGGCGACGTGGATGAGCACGAGTCGGGTAGTCGCGGAACGCTCTTCATGGTGGCCGATGGATTGGGCGGAGCGGTGTCCGGAGAGATCGCCAGTCGAATGGCGGTCGAGGTGGTGCTCGAGGAGATGCGACGCAGGTGGAGTGACGCGGAGACCACGGACCCCGGCAGCTTCGCCGCGGCGTTGCAAGGGGCCGCCGAGTTGGCCAACGTCCGAATCCACGAGTACGCGATGTCTCATCGCGAGCATCGTGGAATGGGAACCACGGCAACGATCGCGGGGCTGTACGGCGACCGGCTATACCTCGTCCAGGTGGGCGACAGCCGTGCCTATCTGATCCGGGGGGGCGAGGCGCGGCAGCTGACCAAGGACCAGTCGCTGATGCAGCGGCTGGTCGAAGCGGGAGAGATGACGGAGGAGGAAGCCGAGCAGAGTGAGCGCCGCAACATCATACTGCAGGCGCTCGGGCCGGAGTCGCAGGTCAAGATCGACCTGACGCATCAGGCACTGCGGCGCGGCGATTTACTGGCGTTATGCACGGATGGGTTGTTCGGCGTCGTCAGGAAGGAGGAGATCGCGCAGGCACTCGCCGATGGACCAACGCTGGAGGCGGCGTGCGAGAATCTGATCGATCTTGCCAATCAGCGTGGCGGCCCGGACAACGTCACCGTCGTGCTCGCGCGGTTCGACGGCGACGGCCTCCTGCGCGCCAGCACCGGGGATCCGGTGGGATATACCGCGTTCGTGCCGGGTGGCCCCGATCCGAACATCGCCACCCGTCAGACCACCAGACTCGAGCGGCCGATCGGGGTCGCACCTCGTCAGGTTCCGACGCTGATGCGCGGCAACACGCCATACATCCTCGCCGCGGTCGCTACGCTGATCATCGCCCTGGCAGTCATCTTCCTGCGCGGCGACTGAGCACGCACCACCTCGAATCGGCCGCCCCGTGCCGGCGCGAGACGCGCCCGTGATGAGCGCGCCGCCCCAATCCGACGCTTCGGCGCTGCCGATGCGCACGAAGCTGGTTTGGGTGAGCATCCTGTCGGTGGCCTCCGGCCTGCCGTACGGGATCGTCTTTCTGCTCGTGCCCGTGTACCTGCGCCAGGGAGCCGGCGCCGAGCTGTCGTTCATAACGAAGGTCACGTCGATCGCGACGTTCGCATGGACGCTCAAGTTTCTATGGGCCTTCCTGATCGACAGGTTCGGCACGCGGAAGCGCTGGATCCTGGCGATGCAGGTGCTGCTCGGCGGACTGATCCTGTCGGCGGGGTTCGTCGACCCGGTTGCGTCGGCCGCGCTGTTCGCGGCGATCATCATAGCGATTGCGTACGCCTCCGCCACTCAGGACATCGCCGTCGACGGCTACACGATCGAGCTGTTCGAGGAACGCGAGCTCGGACCGGCCAACGGCGCCCGGGTCACCGCCTATCGAATCGCGTTGATCATCTCCAGCGGCCTGCTGGTCTGGGTGGCCGGAGTGACCGGGCGCTGGGAAATAGCCTTCCTCGGGGGCGCCGCGCTGATCCTGTCGATGTTCGGCATGTCGCTGTTTTTGCCGGCCGGTTCGGCGCCGGTCAGGCATGCCTCGCTTGTCGAAACCGTCTGGCGTCCGCTGCAGGGCCTCTTCGCGCTGCCCGGATTCGTCCCGGTTCTCATATTCGTCATCACATTCAAGATCGGCGACTTCGCGCTGCAATATCTGCGTGGCCCGTTCTGGGTTGACAAGGGGTTCAGCACCGCCGAGATCGGCGTTATGGTCGGTACGGTCGGATTCGGAGCGACGATCGCCGGCGCGATGCTGGGCGGGTGGCTGACCTCGAAGTTAGGCGTCTTTCGGGCGCTGTGGATGCTGGGACTTGTTCAGGCAGCATCCAATCTTGGTTACTACGCGGCGGCAGTGCTTCCCAAATCGCAGGGCGTGGCATACGGCGCGGTGATCATCGAGGAATTCACCGGAGGCATGGGCACCGCCGCGTTTCTCGCCTTTCTGATGTCGATCTGCGACAAGCGGTACGCCGCGTCGCAGTACGCTCTGCTGTCGGCCGGCTTCGGGCTGGGGCGTACGATGGTGGGCTATGCCTCCGGTGGACTCGCCGAGCGGCTGGGTTACGCACCCTATTTTCTGCTTACCCTCCTCCTCGCCTTCCCAGCGTTCCTGCTCCTGCATTGGGTGCGCAAGATCAAGACGGTTCCGCTCACTCCGGCAGAGCGAGCGGCCGTGAGCTGAGTGCGGCAGCCTGCTACCGGCTGCCGGGTCAGGCGACCGGCCGGCCGCCGCGCAGCAACCACCTGGCGGCGGCCTGCTGCATCGCCGCTTCCCCTCCCCAGGCCGATGCCAGGTTCGTCGCTCCGGGAAGCTGGTCGGCCAGCCGCGGGTGCGAAAAATGGATCACCGTCGCGTCGGGCGCAGCGGCGCATGCGGCAGCGACCGCGGCGCAAGTCTCGTCGGAGTATCCGGGGCGCCCCTTCCACGAGCGAATGTCGCCGAAGACGAGGATCACGACCGGCGCGGAATCCGCGGCGTTCGGCGTCTCTACCCGCCGCGCCTGGGTTCCCCCGGCCGACAAGGCTCGCATGAACGGCTCGCGCGACGGAGCGGGATACGGTCCTCCGAGATCGTCGTCGACGGTCACGAGCTGGACCGCCGGGCCAACGCGTCCGGTCGTGCCGCGAATCTGGCGGATGACCCGGTCGGCGAGCTGCGCTCCCCACTGCACGTCGGTCACCGAAGGGCGGCGGTAATCGTTAGGTGGTGCCGACCACTGTGCCCACTTCAGGCGCCGGCGGTACGAGCGGCCCACCCGCTCGCGATCGAGCTCCATGCTCTCCAGGGCACTCGTCAGGCGCTTGGCGACACCCTGAAGATCCTCCGGATAGAGCAACAGGTCGCATCCGGCATCGAGTGCGCGGGTCGCCGCATCCGGCTCGCCGCCCTGCAGCTTGAACGCCTGCATGATCAGGGCGTCGGTCACGATCAGCCCTTCGAACTTCAGCGATTCGCGAAGGAACCAGCGAAGGATCTCTCGTGACAACGTTGCCGGCGCACCACTGCCGTCGAGCGCCGGATAGCACACGTGCGCGGTCATGATGCTGGCGACACCTGCATCGATCGCCGCGCGGAACGGTACCAGATCCGTATCCAGCAGCTCGCGTTTGGAGGCCGTCACGACCGGCAGCGCCGCGTGGGAATCGACTGTCGTGCGGCCGTGTCCCGGAAAGTGCTTCGCGCACGCGAGCACGCCCTCCGCCTGACAGGCGGTGATCCAATCAGCCGCACAGGTGGAGACGGCACGTGCGTCAGCGCCGAACGACCGGGTGCCGACGATCGGATTTTCCGGCTCCAGATCCAGATCGCACACCGGCGCGTAACTCCAATTGACGCCTAACGTCCTCGCCTCGCGCGCAGTGAGCCGTGCCGCCTTGCGCACCGCCTCCATGTCGCCGAGCGAGGCGATCGCCGCCAGCGGCGGCAGTCCGGTAGCGCCGACGAACTGCTGCCCCGCGCCGCGCTCCATGTCGGCGCCTATCAGCAGCGGGACGCGCGAGCGGTTGCGGATGTCGCGGGTGAGGAGCCGCACCGAATCCTCCTCGCCGCCGAATATGATGAAACCACCTACGCCCAGCTCGAGCGCCTCATCGATCTCCGGACGCAGGTGGTCGAATCCGTGCTGGGAGTCCCACCGGAGCGCCGGGATGAGAAGCTGCGCCGCTGGCGTCATCATGCCGGCACCAACTGCCCGAGTATCCGCGGTCCGCGCGCTCCGGTCGCGCCCGGCACGTTTCCCGGTTCGCCGTTCAGGTGTAGATAGCCTAGCAACGCAAACGCCACTGCCTCCTTGGCCTCGCCGTCGAAAAAGAGGTCGTCGAACCGGCGAATCGTCAGACCCGGCAACGCATCACCGATCGCGCGAACGAGCGCCGGGTTGCGCGCGCCGCCGCCGGAAAGGACGAGCTCGTTCACCGGCTCGGCAACGAAACGCGCGAATGCATCGCCGATCGCGCGAGCAGTCAGCGAAACGGCCGTCGCAATGCAATCCTCCGCCGAGACATCCTGGCGAGCGCTTTGGCAGGCCGCGATGAGCCTGTCGGCATACTCGACGCCGAACAGTTCGCGTCCGGTCGATTTGGGAGGCGGCGCGCTGAAGTAGGGATCCTCGAGCGCTTCATCCACGGCCGAATCTACCGGGGTGCCACGCGCTGCCAGCTCGCCGTCCACGTCGAACGGTAGCGCCGGAACCAGCCGGCGGGTGACCGCATCGATGATCCCCACACCCGGCCCGGTATCGAACGCCCGTACTCCTTCCGTTGCGCCGCCCGGAGGCACCAGCGTTACGTTTCCGATTCCGCCGAGATTCTGGAGTGCGCGCCAGTCGTCATGCGAGGCGAACAGCATCGCATCGGCGATCGGAACGAGAGGGGCACCCTGCCCGCCGGCGGCCATGTCACGTGCCCGAAAGTTGGCGACCACCGGAATCCCGATGCGCTCGGCGATCACCGCAGGCTCCCCCAGCTGCCAGGTGGAGTGTCCGGGCTCGTGCCAGATGGTCTGGCCGTGGCTGGCGACCGCCACCACGTCGGCGGGCGTCAGGCCGGCGGCTACGAGCAGCTCGACCGCGGCGTCGGCCAGCCACTCGCCGAAATCGAACGCGAGGCGGCAGTATTCCCTCGCGTCGACCCCGATCATCGCGGCAAGCATCCGGTCGCGACGAAACGCGTCGAAAGGAACGTTCACGAACGCGACGAGCTCCGCATCGACCCCCCCGCTGCGCGGCGTGAAGCGCGCCGCGGCGGCCGAGATTCCGTCGAGCGACGTGCCGGACATGAGGCCGACGTAGACGCCGCCGGAGCCGCCTGACGACTGCACGCGCGCCATCAGCCGGCAACCGGCGGCGGCGCGTCGGCAACCACGCGGCGAATCACGCCGCCTCCCGCTTCGATCAGGCGGTCGGCTTCGGCGGCTCCAACGCCGCTCTTCTGCATGACGATGGCCGTCTTGACGCGTCCGCCGGCATTCTTCAGAACCGCGTGCGCTTCCGCGCGCGTGAGGCCGCAGACCTCCATGACGATGCGCTCACTCCTGTCGCGCAGCTTGGCGTTGGTAGCGCGCAGGTCGACCATCAGATTTCCGTATGTCTTGCCGAGACGGATCATTGCGCCGGTTGTAATGGTGTTGAGCACGAGTTTGGTTGCCGTACCCGCTTTCATGCGGGTAGAGCCGGTGACTACTTCCGGACCGGTGAGCGGAACGATCGCGACGTCGACGGTGCGAAGCAACTCGTCAGGCGGAGGCGAGCATGCAACGATGCCCGTCCTGGAGCCACGCGCGCGCGCGCGCTCCAGCGCGGCACGCACGTACGGGGTAGTGCCTGACGCCGCAATGCCGATCACGAAATCCTCCGGACCGACGTCAAGGGCATCGACGTCGCGGTCCGCATCGGCCGGCCGGTCCTCGGCGCCTTCCTGCGCGCGAGTCAGAGCCGGGAGGCCTCCGGCGATGATCGCCTGGACCATCACCGGATCGGTACCGAACGTGGGTGGGCACTCCACGGCATCGAGCACTCCGAGACGCCCCGACGTCCCGGCTCCTGCGTAGAGCAGCCGCCCTCCCGCGCGAAGCGTCTGCTCGGCCAGGTCCACCGCATGCGCGATCGATTCTCGCTGCGTCGCCACCGCGGCAGCGACCGTCGCGTCCTCGGCGTTGATCAAGTCGACGATCTCCTGCGAAGAGGAGAGGTCGATCTCGG
Source organism: uncultured Gemmatimonadaceae bacterium (assembly GCA_964584905.1). Taxonomy (GTDB): domain Bacteria; phylum Gemmatimonadota; class Gemmatimonadetes; order Gemmatimonadales; family Gemmatimonadaceae; genus JALZIF01. Next base: position 52,533 of record CAZPCC010000275.1, read on the forward strand.
TCGTACGCGGATTCCGCCGCTCGGTTAGACGCGGATCGAGAAAGGATGCGGCCATGAATCAGGGGTAATAGGGGAGCGAAGCGCGGCTGTCGCACGCGCGCCCGCGGGGCTAAGTTATGCCCCGCCAACGCCGACCGGCAAGTGACCAGGGAGATGGATGTGCGAGGATTCACGCTCGGTGTGATCCTGTTCGCCATGAGCACGCAATCAGCGCGCGCGCAGGTGCTCGATCGCCCGGGCTCCACGGAACCGCGCGCATGGATCTCGGGCGCGCTCGGCCTTTTCGATCTTGGCGTCGTTGATGATGGCGTGACGGCGACCTCATGGCGTTTCGCCAACGCTGCCCAGTTCCGCGGATCGCTGGAATACTCGCTCGGGCGAGGAAACTCGATCGGCGTACTCGCTGCATACGCGCGCGTCCCGCTGAGATATGCCCCGTTTGTCGGGGGAGCGGAGGACGCGTTGAGTACGGTCTCGGCGTTGGCGCTCACCTTTCATGGCGGAGGCGGCGTGGGATTGCACCAGGTGATCGAAGCGAGCGTCGGGGCACTCCGCTACAGTGATTTTACCTCGGAGGACGACGGACAGCGGCTGGCGCCGGCCGGGGCTGATCTCGACATCACCTTCGTGATTGGTGGCGGCTTTGGCTACTCGATCGGAACGCGCACGCAGATAGTGCTGGTCCAGGACTTTGGAATCGCGCTGCACCAGCGCACGGATCTTCCCAACGACGCGAGCACATCGACGTATTACCGAACGACACGGCTCGGCCTGCGCTACGGCGTCGGTACCGCCACGCGACGATAGCTGATGATGATGCTCTTCCTATCTCTTCTCCTGAGACCCTGACAGTGCGTATCCAGACTTCCGCTATTGCGCTCCTCGTTGTCAGCGCCCTGGGGTGTCGTGCCGGCACGCCCTCATCCGCCATTGCCGATTTCAGCGGCGCGCCGGAGATCCCGGCACGCGTCGCACCGCAGTTCCCCGAG
>CAZPCC010000276.1:0-5959 GCA_964584905.1 uncultured Gemmatimonadaceae bacterium
CGAGGGTCGAGGGTCGAGGGTCAATTCCTAACGTTTCGCACTTCGCAATTCGCACTTCCCATTCTCCCTCTCCCGACCCTCGACCCCCGACCCTCGACCCCCGACCCCCGACTCCTATTCCTCCAGCAGCTCACGCGCGTAGGTCGAGGCGTCGAATGGGAGGAGATCCTCGACGGTCTCGCCGACGCCGACGAATTTTACCGGCACATCGAGGGCTTCGTGGACAGCGACGACGATTCCGCCGCGAGCGGTGCCATCGAGCTTGGTGATCACGATTCCGCTGAGCGGAACGGAGCTCGCAAAGCTCTTCGCCTGCTGCACCGCGTTCTGCCCGATCGTCCCATCCAGTACGAGCAACGTCTCGTGAGGCGCGCCCGGTAGGCGCTTGGCGATGACGCGAGCCATCTTCTGCAGTTCCGTCATCAGATTGGACTGCGTGTGCAGCCGGCCGGCCGTGTCGACGATGACCACATCCGAGCCGCGGGCGATCGCCGCTTCGATCGCATCGTAGGCTACTGCGGCGGGGTCGGAGCCGGGCTGGCCACCGACGAAGTGGGCACCAACGCGGTCCGCCCACACGCGCAACTGGTCGATTGCGCCCGCGCGGAACGTGTCGCCGGCAGCGACGAGCACGCTCTTGCCTTCACGACGGAGATGGTGCGCGAGCTTGGCGATGAAGGTGGTTTTTCCCGCTCCGTTCACACCGACGACGAGCACCACTGCAGGGGTGGTGGTGCCGAGTCGGAGCGCGGGATCGCTATTGCCAGAGCGGAGCGCCTGCTCCACGCCATCGCGTAGAGCTTCCAGAAACTGGTCCTGCGTCTTTATCAGTCCTCGTTCGGCCTTCCGTTCGACCTCCTCGACCAGGCGGAGTGCAGGCGATACACCGAAGTCGGCCTCGAGCAGGATTTCCTCGAGCCGCTCGATCGAACCCGGCGCCACACCGCCCTGCGCGAGCACGGCTACATCCATCATGGCGAAATCCTTCAGCCGCGCCCATAACGAGCGCTGAGGGAGGTCGCCCTTCTTCTTGAGTATTCGAGTCATTTGATCAACAGTCGGGAATCGGGAATCGGGAATCGGGTATCGAAAGTCGGAACACCGGAAACGGGATAGCAGCCGTTCGTGCTTCCAAGTCTCGATTCCCCATTCCCGATTCCCGATTCCCGATCATCTCAGTCCCATCCTTCGTCGCAAAAGCCACTCCGCACACAGCGCGCCTACAGCCAGCAGATACGCCCAGCCGAGATCCCGCAGCCTCGGAGCGTCGCCCGCTACCGCGGCACCGCCCACCGCTCCGCTGGCCACGGTGCGACGTTGCGGCATCATTTCGGGCGACGCGTTCACCACGAGTAGTGCCCGGCCCCCGGCAATCTCCAGGTCCCAGCTTCCGGTCGGCATGGGGTCCGACTCGGCGACGGTACCGGCGGCGCCGAACCGAATCGCCATCGTATCGACGCCCACCGAATCTCCCTGACGCCGCGCAAGGACCATAACGACCGAATCGGATCCGCTGCCGCGGCGCCATCTCACGCGATCTCCGCTCCGGATGACCCGGTCGGCGAGCACCGCCGCGCGCCGATCCACCGGCTCCGCGGTCAGCCAATCGAATATACCCCCCCACAGCGCCGCATAGGCATCCGCGCTGGTACCGCCGCGAAAGCGCCACCGCCACATTCCGGAAGCACCGACTACCACCACGCGCCGGCCGGCGGCGGTTCCGGTAATGGCTGTCCGCCGTGCCTCGAGACGGGGGCGACTCGTTATGAGCCCCTCCCATTCGCCCCGCGGCACGTTCGACGAGACCTCGAGCGGCGCCAGGCTGTCCCAGGCAATTCCGGAGAGCGCGCCGGCTATCGGCGACGGGGGCGCGGAGACGGCGTACCATTCGCCGGTTGCATCGCCCGGCGGTGCGGCGAGTACCAGCGCGCCGGTGGTCGCGGCGCGCGGCGCGCCGAAGATTGCCGTGTCTCCATGCAGCGCGACCAGCGGCGCTTCGCGCATCGCGCGCCGCACCTCCGCCTCCGGAACGCGCGACAACGCCCCTTCGATACGCCACTGTCCCGGGGCCACGCGATAGTACGCTCGCGTCGGCAGCGAAACGGCACCCCGCAACACGGCGACCATGAACCTGGAGTCCTGGTCGGGACTCGTCGAAACCAGCACCGCGCCGGCCGCGCGCGCTACATCGACCGCCATGCCTAACGTATCGTTGGATGCCTCGCCGTCGCCGCCATTGAGCACGGCTCGCAGCAGCACCGGCCCTTCGGCACCGGCGATCGGTGCGCGTACCACGACGCGCTGTTCGGCGCCGCCCGGCAGCGAGTCAACGGCGGCGCGGGCGATCTCGCGGCCATTGGTTGAAAACACGAGCTCTCGCGCGGGACCTCCACCCATCCCGGCTCGGACGGTGGCGGCAATTTCCACCGTGTCGCCGCTGACCACCGCCCGCGGAGCGTCGAGCTCCACGACCCCCGCATCGATGGTATCCCCTCGCTCCAGCACCTCGATCCGGGAGCCACGCGGCAAGGCCCGAAGGGCGCTCGCATCCTCGATCTCGCCATCGGTGACGAGAATGACGGGCCGTCCGGCAGCGAGGGCCCGCTCGACCAGCGGCGCCACTCTGGAAGCATTGTCGTCAGGCGTGTCGGGGAGCGACCGCTGTCGCACGGAATCACCCAGCACCAGCAGCGACTCGGCAGCGAGCCCGCGAACGCGATCCTTCGCCTGCTCCCACCCCTGGCCGCCGCCCCGGAGCCAGCTGCGCGACACATCGAGCGCGACCAACGACTCGGGCTCTCTGGCCCCTCCAGCGGTGGCGTTCAACACCAGCGCGATGAGCACGGTGAACGCCACTGCCCGCAAGGCGATGGGGGGGAGCGACCGAACGATCCCGATCCGTTCCCGCAGCCCATACATCAGAAACGAAAGCGCGGCGCCGAGGAGCGCCGCGAGGAGCCATGTAAGCATGGGGGAAGTCTAGGGCGGAAAGCGGAAAGCGGGAAGCGGGGTACGGGCACCGGGAAAATGGGAAAGGGAAGCGCAAAACGCGCTCGGGACGACTCCCGTTCCCGCCTCCCGCTCCCGCTTCGCTTCCCGCCTCCCGCTCTCGCTTCGCTTCCAGCTCCCACTCCCGCTTCGCTCCCGCTACCCTACCTCATCGCCAGCTGCCGCACATCCATCCCGGAGTCCATTGTAGCTACGAGCTGCGCGCGCAAGACCTCGAACGCGGCGCGATCGGCAGAGGGGATAGGTTCCGCGCTGCGCGAGGCAAGAGCCTTACGAGGATCGCGCTGTACACCATTCACCAGCACCTCGAAGTGCAGGTGAGGTCCGGTGGCGAGGCCCGTGGAACCCACGTATCCGATAGTCTGCGCAATGCTGACGCGATTGCCCTTTCGTGCACCCCGCGCGAAACCGCGGAGGTGCCCGTACCGCGACACGAAGCCGTTGGGGTGGCGCACCTCTACGGTGTTTCCATACCCACCGCGTACGCCGGCGAAAATCACCACACCATCGCCCACGGTCCGTACCGGTGTGCCTGAGTTCGCCGCGTAGTCCGTTCCCTTGTGCGCGCGCCAGGTACCGAGAATCGGGTGCTTCCGCCGTCCGAAAACGCTCGAGATGCGCCGGAACGCGAGCGGCGCACGGAGAAAGCCCGTGTGCAGCGACCTGCCTTCCGCGTCGTAATAGCGCGCGCGCGTCTTTTCGTCCCTGGCGTAGCGGATCGCCTCGATGTCCTTGCCCGAGGCCATGAACCTCGCGGCCAGGACCCTCCCCACTCTTACCGTTCCAACAGGTCCGAGTGAGCGCTCCGTAAGCACGCGGAAGCGATCTCCTACGCGCAGGTCACGGCTCATGTCCAGGCGGTACTCGTAAATGTCAGCCAGTGCCCAGGCCAGCTCGGCGCGGGCGCGCTCCGGCAGGACATCACCGGCTTGCGCAACCGCTTCGTAAAGCGACGAAGAGATCTCACCTTCGATGACGATCGTGTCGGTCGTCCATGGAATGTTGATCTCCTCTGACGCCCAACCCTCGGCGCCGCGGCGCAGGTGCAGCATGCGATCGATCGCCAGCTGAAAAACGACCTCCGAAGGAACGCTGTCGATGGCGACCGACGTGAAGGTAACCGGCATTCCTACCGGTAGCCGGCGCATGTCCAGAACGTTGGCCGCCGCCATCATTGCGGAGGATTCGCGAACATCGAGCCCGGAGCGACCCAGCAGTCCGGAAAGCGTCTCACCCGCGCGCAGCGTGTCAAAACGCTGCGCCATGGTGACTACGACTGAATCCAGGGCGGCTGTGAGGGGGGGCTGCTTATCGGTCGGGGAACCGTCGGGGGAACGGAACTCGAAGGCGGCAAGGGTGAGGGTGGCGACCGCGGCGATCGCCAGTGCGCTCTTGAGCCCCCGAATTCCGGGATTTGGCAGTTTCAATCCATCTGTCTCCGAATAAACGTCGGAATTTCCATATCCGTGAGGTCCTGCGGTGGACGGTCGGCGGGCGGCGCGACCGGCCGACGGGAAGCTTCATTCGCCGGCTGCCGCGTGACACCCATGGAAGGACGAGCCGATCGCGACAATGGTATCACCGTGGGATTCTTCATCCCGGACATCGAATCCACAAGGCGTCCTCCATGCGCCGCCTCCATTCCGCGGTCGAAACCGGTGGCGATTACCGTCACCCGGATTTCTCCCTGCATCGCCGGCTCGTTCACCGCTCCGAAGATGATCTCGGCGTCGTCGCCTACCGCATCGTGCACGATCTCGTTCACCTGATGGACCTCGCCGAGCGTCAAATCGTTGCCGCCGGTGATATTCACCAGCACGCCGGTCGCTCCTGAAATCGACACGTTGTCGAGTAGGGGGCTGGCGATGGCTTGCTGCGCCGCTTCCATCGCCCGGTTCTCCCCGCGGCCGATGCCGGTGCCCATCAACGCCGAACCGCCATTCTGCATAACGGTGCGCACGTCAGCGAAGTCGACGTTCACCAGACCGGTGACGCTGATCAGATTGGAGATGCCCTGCGTGGCGTGCAACAACACCTCGTCGGCCTTTTTAAGGGCGTCCTGGAAGGAAATGCCCTTCCCGACCACTGCCAACAGCCGCTCGTTAGGGACGACGATCATCGTATCGACGAACTTGCGCATTTCGGCAATGCCGAGCTCTGCCTGACGCATGCGCTTTCGCCCCTCGAACAGGAACGGCTTGGTCACGATGCCGACGGTGAGCGCGCCTTCCTCGCGCGCCACTTCACAGATCACGGGCGCCGCGCCCGTGCCGGTGCCGCCGCCCATGCCGCACGTGACAAAGACGAGATCCGCCCTGACGAGGGTCTTCCCCACCTCGTCCCGGTTCTCCTCCATCGCCTGGCGCCCGATCTCCGGACGCGCTCCGGCACCAAGCCCGCGCGTGAGCTTCTTGCCGATCTGAACCTTGATATCCGACTTCGAGTTGAGCAGCGCCTGCGCATCCGTGTTCACCGAGATGAACTCAACGCCCTCTAGGCGTTCGTCGATCATTCGGTTGACCGCGTTGCCGCCGCCCCCACCGACGCCGACGACCTTCATCCGTGCACCTTGGTGCGCGGACTCTTCGAACTCGAAGATCATTGGGAGGAGGGCTCCACTCTAAAAGGTGAGCGGGATGTTACCGGGGAAACTCGCTCCCAATATAACCCTTCCCGGCAAAAGAGCCACCATCTTTCCCCAGTTATCCACATCGAGAGCCGCGGGACGCGGGGCGCGCGACGCGAGGGGCGGGTGAGGCGATGAATCCGCCCTCAACCTCGCGCAGCGCGGGTCGCGCGTCGCGCACCCCTCAAAAAAAGTCCTGCAACCAGAGCTTCACACGCTGCGCGATCCGGTCCATTCCCGGGGTCGTGACCTTCATTCGCTTGGAGGCGCTGCCGCTGGCGCCAAGGGCCAGGCGATGGGCACCGTATTGGGCGAGCCCCACCA
>CAZPCC010000277.1:0-5116 GCA_964584905.1 uncultured Gemmatimonadaceae bacterium
AAACTCCTTCGTGAAAAGTGGATCCCGGTCGTGAATCAAGAAACGAGCCTCGCGCAAGAACCCGTCCTCGAAGTCCGTGAGATTCCGAGCGATCTGGCTCGTCCAGAGGCGTCAGGAAACCTCGCGATTCCGGAGATCTCCCCTCGGTGGACACCCAAAACCGGCCATGCATGGACACCTGAAAAGCGGCCATAGGAGCTGACGCCCAGGACGTTGACGACGGCGTGGGAGCTGCGATGCCCCGCCGGCATGGCGAACATCCTGGGCAACGACAAACGCGAGCAGATCCTGGCTCTTGGCCGCCTCGGCTGGTCCCTCCGGCGCATCGAGGAAGCCACCGGCGTCCGTCGGGAGACGGCGAGTCGCTACCTCCGGGCCGCGGGGGTCTCGGTGCGGTGTCCCGGCTGGGGGACGGGTCCCCCAAAACCGGCCAAAGAGACGTCGACCGACCCCGGCCGGGCAAAACCGGCCATGGAGACGTCCACCGACTCCGGGGCCGCGGAAGCAAAACCGGCCATAGAGGTGTCCACCGACTCGGCGGCGTGGCCGCCGGTGCCCGGGCGCAGCCCGCAGGCCAGTGCCTGCGAGCCCTACCGCGAGTGGATCGAGGGCGGCGTGCGCCAGGGCCGGACCGCGATGGCGATCTGGCAGGACCTGGTCGACGACCACGGCTTCGCGTCCGCGTACGCGAGCGTGAAGCGCTTCGTCGCGAAACTGCGGGACGAGGCGCCGCGCGACGCGCACCCCGTGATCACGACGGCGCCGGGCGAGGAGGGCCAGGTCGACTACGGCGACGGCCCGATGGTGCGGCATTCCGAGACGGCGAAGTACCGGAGGACCCGGCTCTTCGTCTTCACGCTGGGCTACAGCCGCAAGGGCGTGCGACTGCTCACCTGGAAGTCGAGCAGCCAGGTCTGGTCGGAGCTGCACGAGAAAGCCTTTCGAAGACTCGGCGGCGCGCCGCGCGTCGTCGTCCTCGACAATCTCAAGGAAGGCGTGCTCACGCCGGACGTCTACGACCCGGCGCTCAATCCCCTGTATCGCGACGTCCTCGCGCACTACGGCGTGACGGCGCTGCCGTGTCGGGTGCGCCACCCCGATCGCAAGGGGAAGGTCGAGTCGGGCGTGCGCCACGCGCGGCAGAAGGTGCGCGGGATGCGCTTCGAGTCGCTCGAGCAGGCCCAGACCTACCTCGACCGCTGGGAGCGCCGGTGGGCCGACACGCGCATCCACGGCACGACCAAGCGCCAGGTGGCGGAGATGTACGCCGAGGAGAAGCCGCACCTGCTGGCGCTTCCCGTCGAGCCCTTCCGCACCTACCAGCACGGCGAGCGCACGGTGCACCTCGACGGTGCCGTCGAGATCGAGGCGGCCTACTACCACGCGCCTCCGGGCTGGCTGGGACGACGGGTCACCGTGCAGTGGGACGCGCTCTGGGTGCGCCTGCTCGACCCGCGCACCGGGGAGCTCTTGCGCGAGTACGTGCGCCAGGAGCGGGGCAAGCGCCGGATGCGGGAGGAGGACCGACCGAAGCGGACGCCGGCGACGACGCTCCAGCTGCTGACGCGAGCCCGAAGGGCGGGCAAGCACGTGGGCGAGGTGTGCGAGGCAATCCACCGCCAGGACGGCGAGCTCGGCGTGCGTCGCATCCTCGGCGTGCTGTCGCTGTGCAAACGGCACGGCATTCCCCGCGTCGATGACGCCTGCGCGGCGGCGCTCCACCTCGCGCTCCCGAACTACCCATTCGTCAAGCGCTACCTGGAGCGTCAGCTGCTCCCGCTGTCGCTCAAGCAGGTGGACCCCCTGATCCGCGAGCTCACCCACTACCGCGATCTCATCGATCGTCGCACCGAGGAGGTATCCCGTGAAGGTGACTGAACTCGATCCCGCGCTGCGCAAGCTCCGGCTCTCGGGCATGGCCGAGCACCTGGAGATGCGGCTGCTCGAAGCCCAGAGGAGCGACTGGGCGGCCATCGACCTGCTCTCGGCGCTCGTCCAGGACGAGCTGACCCGCCGCCAGGATCGCCTCCTGGCCCGGCGTATCAAGCAGGCTCGCTTCCGCGACGCGAACAAGACGCTCGACGGCTTCGACTTCCGCTTCAACGCGAAGATCGACCGAGCCCTCGTCTTCGAGCTCGCCACGGGCCGCTTCCTCGAGCGGGCCGAGGACGCCGTCTTCCTCGGCCCGCCCGGCACGGGCAAGAGCCACCTCGCCCAGGCCATCGGGCTCGCGGTGATCCACCAGGGACATCGCGTCGCCTACCGCGAGGTCCACGTCCTGCTCGAGGAGCTGGCCGATGCGACACTCGACGGCACGCGCAAGGACCATGTGGCCGAGCTGGCGAGCGTGCCGCTGCTGATCCTCGACGACCTCGGCATGCGCAAGCTCCCGACGACCGCAGCCGAGGATCTCCTCGAGCTCATCATGCGTCGCTACGAGCGGGCGAGCACGCTCCTCACCTCGAACCGGCCTGTCGACGACTGGGGGCGGCTACTCGGCGACACCGCCGCCGTCACCGCCATGCTCGACCGCCTGCTCCACCACGGCCACCTGCTCAAGTGCGGCCCGCGGAGCTGGCGCACGAAGAAGAGCACTGGCTTGCAGAAGGAGTCCGCGGCGCGGTAGAACCCCTCCGTCCCGGGCGGGCCCTATGGCCGCTTTTGAGACGTCCACGTATGGCCGGTTTTCAGACGTCCACCGAGGTAGACGGCGCGCTCGCGCTCTGGGCGGCCAGCTTTCCTGGCGGCGGTCCAGAGGCGGGTCAGCGCGTTAGCTCCGAAGAAGAGGAGAAGGCCCAGCGCGGCTTGAGCAATCTGACCCCAGTTGACGATGCCGGCTAGACTAGCGAAGCGTTGGAGAGGCCCTCCACCACGAAGTAGATCCCAAGGACCGCAAGGGCAGGAGACAGAAACTCGGAACTCTTGAGTGGACTTGTGGTGACCGGGAACAATCTCTCCGCGAGCCCTCTACGGGCCACCGCGAGGAGAACGCCAGCAACGAGAGAAAGGCCCGACGTAGCGATGGTAGCGATCGTGAAGGTGCGAACAGAAACGGGCGACGTGCCATCTTCCCACCCCGGTTCCCACTGGCTGAGGATGTAGACCTGCGAGAACAAGTGCGGGACTGCGGAAACGGCAATAAAGACGCCTAGCGACGCGAAGAGGACTGCTGCGAGGTCTCGTTGCGTCACGCGCTCGGTCTCTTGGTTTCTCGCGCCGTCTAACGGATGGCGGTTCAGCTGCGCTCAACAGCGCTGATCACCAACACTGGGGCACGGCGCCCGCCGCCAGAACGGTACCACCGATCGATTGGAACGAGCTGTTGGGCGTCAGCTGCAACCGCTTGTTGGGCGGCGTGCGCTTCGAGTTCATCGCAGTGATCACCGCGGCAGGTCTCCTCGAGGACGGCCACGAGTTCCCGAATGCCGCAACGATCAGCGACGGCGACCTCTACTGTGGTGAGTTGGGAGCGAAGCGCAAGTAGCACTGATACGGGAGCAGCCTTCGTCGTAGACACAGCGTGATACACGCGAACCGGGCGATCTTGATCGATGTGGAACTGGAGCCAGCGGTCACGCCCATCCTGGGCGTAGATGAAGGTTGGAGCCGAATCAGGCGGGGCTAGACCTCGCCAAGTGATTCTTCGGCCTCCGCCGAAGTCTTCGAGACGAAGCCCCTGAATCGACGAATCAGCTTCGAGCGCCCGCTGGACGCACGACGTCTCCGGTGCGCGATCAATGTATCCGACACGAACGAGACCATACTGAGGCGGTGGACAGGCGAGTAGCAAGGTCGCCAGTGAGACCGACAGGATGCCGATTTTGCGCATGATCACGCCGCCCAACGGACCGGGCGCTCAGCTGCGAGCCACAGCGCCTCCGCGGCCCGCTCGAAGCGCCCAAGTTGGATGCCAAACGCTATCACGGATCGATTGAAACGAGCTGTGGATCGTCAGCTGCAGCGCCTTGTTGGGCGGCAGGCCACGGTGTGCTCAACGCGACCACAGCTGACCGCGGCGCACGACGTTGCAGTGATAGCACGCGCTGTGCTCGTTGTCGGAGTTGTACCAGGCATGCGACCTGCCGGTGGCCTCACAGTCGTCACCCTTGGGTACCATTGATGCGAGCTGGGACGGAAGGATCGTGCGTAGCCAGGTGCGCCAATTGTAGGGGTTGCCCGGAACGGAACGCGACCCCCGCTCGGCAGCGACGAGAACCAGGAAGCCTGCGCTCAGGAGCGCTGCCGCGACTACGGATAGAGCGACGGCGAGACCATGCCGCGCGGAGAACGCAACGTAGGTGTGGTTCTCGATGAGATCGCACTGGCCAGCGACGTAGTTGAAGCTGCCCCCACGATCGAGGCAGGCGTCGACCGCGAGGAACTCCTGTAACCAGATGGCGAAGATCGGCAGCAGGCTCAGGAGGGCTGCGCCCGCCCATAGCGATGCTCGCGTCAGCTTCACGGTCTTCCTGCCGCCCAACGGATCAGCCGCTCAGCTGCGCGCAACAGCGCCACCGAGGCTGACCCAGCTAACAAGTACGATGCCAAGATGCTACCAAACCCCAATTGGAACGCGCTGTTGCGCGTCAGCTGCAGCGGCTTGTTAGGCGGCGGCCCTCCGCACATTGCTACCAGAGGCTCGGCTCGCACTCGGAGGGGGAACCCGTGAGACAGCACTGGAAACCCCAGCCCGACTCGAAGATGCCGTGGGCGCGCGCGTAATGCACGGCCTGCTCCTCGCACGCGGCAAAGCCTTGAACCTCGCCTAGTGATGCCTGCTGACCGTCTGGACGGGACACAACGACGGTTAACTTTCGGGTATCTGAGGGGCTGGGTGGGTTGACGAACGAGTAGCCCACAGCGACGAGGAGCCAGGGAACGAGAAGGATCGTGACGGAGATGCCGACCCACGAGGCGAGCTTGTGGCGAGATTCCTTCCCGCGTGTCGTGAGGGTGAGAGTCGGAAAAGGGACCAACCGCGTGAACGAAGTCTCCCGGACTGTCCTGAGGCCGAAGTAACCTGCGCGGCTCAGCGCGGCCGCCGCGAGCACCAGGTGCGCCACGAGCAGCGCGCTCATCAAATGGTCTCCGATTCCCATGCGTTGCGCCGCCGCCT
>CAZPCC010000278.1:0-16407 GCA_964584905.1 uncultured Gemmatimonadaceae bacterium
GTGCCCTGCCCCATCGACGCGCCGAAATTGATGCTGCCGGTACGCTTCTCCTTCACATTGAAGACGATGTCGACGTCGCCCTTCTCGTTCGCCGGACGAGTGTCCGGCGGCGGCAGCGGAGCCTCGAAAAAGCCGAGATTCTGTATGTTCTGATAGCTGCGGATCAGGCGGTCGTAGTTGAACACATCGCCCGGCAGCACGAAAATCTGATCGCGGATGCACGCTTCGGTCGTGTAGTCGTTGCCGGCAATCACCACCTTGTTCACGATCGCCGGCTGGCCCTCGTAAATCTCCCAGCGCAGATTCACCTTGGGCACCGAATCGGCTCCGACGGTACGCTCGACGATCGGATTGACCTGCGCCCGGATGTACCCCTCGTTATAGTACGCCGTGCTGAGCCGCTGGGTGGCCCCTTCCCAGTCAGCCTGACTGAACACGCCCTCGTAGTCATCCGGTCCGGCACCGACGAGACCGCGCATACGCTCGGTAAGCGAGGGGGTCCGCTCCTCGAACGGAAAGAACCGCTCGATCTCCTCGGCGTTGAACCTCCGATTGCCAGTCACCTCGAAATCGCCGACCCGGTAACGCTGTCCTTCATCGACTGATATCCGGGCGAGCGCCTTGCCGCGCTCGCGGTCGATGATCAGCGTATCGCTCAGGATCTGGAAATCGATGAATCCTTCGTTGGCGTAGAGATCCGGAATACGTGCGCCCAGATCGGTCGCGAAAGCATCCTCGTCGAACTCACCACGACGAAACCACCAGAAGCCTTCCGGCCGCGTCTCCATTGCGGAGACCACCCGCTTGGCACTTAGCTGCTGGTTGCCTTCGACCTCGATCCCCGAGACCGCCAGCCGCCTCCCTTCATCCACGCGGAAGGTGAGCTTGGCGCGATCGCCGGTCATGGACGTATCCGCCGTCACGCGCGCCAGATAATAGCCATCGGCCTCGTAAAGCGAATCGATCCGCTGCACGATCCGGGAGACGGCGGCCGGTTCGATAGGACGTCCCACGAGCAGGTCAACGCGGTCCTGGACGCTTCGCGAGCTGAGTTTCTCCACCCCTTCGACCCCTACATCGGCCAGGACGAGTCGCTCGACGACGGAAATCACGAGCAAAGCAGTGGAGGTGTCAGCGTCGAACTCACAGCTGATTTGCACGTCGTCGAACTGTCCGGTCTCGTAGAGCGAGCGAATCGCCCGCCGAATGGCGACGAAATTCAGCGTGTCGCCACGATTCAGCGCGACGTCGGAGCGTATTGAGGCATCAAGGACGCGGCTGTTGCCCCGTACGGCGAGGGAGTCGGGATAAGCGCAGATTCCTGGCGCGCCTTGTTGGGCCGGCGAAGTAGCGGGTACTACGAGCGCCGCCGCGAGCAGGGCCGCGGCTACGGTGAGAGATCGCAACATGGGGGTAATATACACACGAGTGGCCGGAAGGAGCCGAACGCTCCTCCCGGCCACTGCCTGTGCTACCTTGCCCCGATTACGGGGTGATGCGAGCCGGAACCCGGAACTCCAGCCGGGTCTTGTCGGCCGATGCATCGACCTCGATTTCGTCTCCCTTGGCGAACTCGCCGGTCAGGATCTTCTCCGACAGCGGGTCCTCGATGAACCGCTGGATCGCCCGCTTGAGCGGCCGCGCGCCGTACTTCTCGTCGAACCCCTGCGAGCTCAGAAATTCTACCGCGGACTCCGTGAGCCGCAGCGTCAGTTCCTCGTCCACCAGCCGCTTCTGTACGTCCTTGAGAAGAATCGAGACGATCTGCGCGATGTGCGCGCGCGTCAGCGGGTGGAACACGATGACATCATCGAGGCGGTTCAGGAACTCGGGATTGAACACCCGCTGCAGCTCCTCCTTCACCTTTTCCGCCATCCGGTCGAACGATTCCGACTCGTCAGGCGTGGTGAAGCCCAGTCCCTTGCCCTTGGTGATGTCGCGCGCCCCGACGTTCGACGTCATGATCACGACCGTGTTCTTGAAGTCGATCACGCGGCCGTAATTGTCGGTCAGGTGCCCTTCATCCAGCACCTGCAGCAGGATGTTGAACACGTCGGGATGTGCCTTCTCGATCTCGTCGAGCAGCACGACGCTGTACGGCTTGCGCCTTACGGCTTTGGTAAGCGTACCGGAATCCTCATAGCCTACGTATCCCGGCGGTGCGCCGATCAGCCGCGAGACGGAGAACTTCTCCATGTACTCGCTCATGTCGACGCGGATGAGCGCCGTCTGATCGGCGAACAGGAATTTTGCGAGAGAGCGAGCGAGCTCCGTCTTGCCTACGCCGGTCGGGCCGCAGAAAACGAACGAGCCGATCGGCCGGTCCGGATCCTTGAGCCCCGCCCGGCTGCGGCGGATCGACCGCGCCAGCGCCTTGATCGCGTCGTCCTGACCGACCACGGTCTCGTGCAGCTCATCCTCCATGCGCAGCAGTCGCGTGCTCTCCGCTTCCTGGAGCCTGGTCACCGGGATGCCAGTCCACCGGCTGACGATGAAGGAAATCTCCTCCTCGCCTAACGACGGGCGGAACGACTGCCGGTGCTTTTCCCACTCTTCCTGTTTGCGGCGGATCTCGCCCTGAATCTCCCGCTCCTTGTCCCGAAGCGACGCGGCACGCTCGAAGTTCTGATCGCGCACGGCCGTCTCCTTCTCGGCGCTTACATCCTCGAGATTGCCCTTGAGCGCCGCGACCTCTGGCGGAGGCGCCTGCGCGGCGAGGCGCGCCCGCGCGCCCGCTTCGTCGATCACGTCGATGGCCTTGTCAGGCAGGAACCGGTCGGTGATGTAGCGCTCGGACAGCTTGGCGGCGATCGCCAGCGTGATGTCGGGGATCGTCACGTGGTGATGATCCTCGTAGCGCTTGCGCAGCCCCTTCAGAATCTCCACCGTCTCATCCACCGAAGGCGGATCGACGACGACGGTCTGGAAGCGGCGCTCCAGCGCGCCGTCCTTCTCGATGTACTTGCGGTACTCGTTGAGGGTGCTCGCGCCAACGCACTGCAGCTCGCCCCGCGCCAGCGCCGGCTTCAGCATGTTGGAAGCATCGATCGCCCCTTCGGCAGCGCCCGCACCGACCAGCGTATGCAGCTCGTCGATGAACAGGATCACGTTCTTGTTCTGCGCGATCTCGTTCATCACGGCCTTGAGGCGCTCCTCGAACTGTCCGCGATACTTGGTGCCGGCGATGACCGCTGCCATATCCAGCGCCAGAACGCGATTGTCGCGCAGTGACTCCGGGCACTCGCCATTGGCGATCAGCTGCGCCAACCCTTCGACGATGGCAGTCTTGCCGACGCCAGGCTCGCCGATGAGCACCGGATTGTTCTTCTTCCGGCGCGTCAGCACCTCCATTACGCGCTGGATCTCCTTGGCGCGTCCGATGGTCGGATCCAGCTGCTCTTCCCCCGCCAGCTGCGTGAGATCACGGCAGAAATGATCCAGCGCGGGGGTCTTGCTCTTCTTCTCGCCCTTCTGGACAGCCGGCGCCGGCTGGCTTCCCTGCTGCGCAGTCGCACCAGGCTGCGGCATCTCCGTGCCAAGCAGCCGCAGCGTCTCAGTGCGCGCGGTTTCCAGATTTACGCCGATGTCTGTAAGTACCTGGGCGGCAATCCCCTTCTCCTCGCGAAGCAGACCGAGGAGGAGATGTTCCGTTCCCACGTACGAATGATTGAGCTCGCGCGCCTCGCTCATAGCGAGTTCGAGAACCTTCTTCGCGCGCGAAGTATAGGGGAGATCCGGGCCGGTAGCCTGTGTCGCCTTGCCCTTCTTCACCTGCTCCTCGATTTTCTGCTGGATCTCGTCGAGGTCGATGGAGAGGTTCTGCAACACGGCGGCGGCGACACCTTCTCCCTCCCGGATTAATCCGAGGAGAATGTGCTCGGTCCCCACGTATTCGTGATGCAGGCGGGCTGCTTCCTCGCGAGCCATCGCAAGGACTTTTCTAACCCGCTCTGTGAAGTTGTAGCCGTTCATACGTGCCCTCGATCCTGGCGCCGGAAAGCGTGCGGCTAGCCCGCCGTTCCCGACTCTGCCGCTAATGCCTCACGCACAAACCGCGCACGCACGATATTCGACTCGCTCTCACTGAGCGCGCGACCCTCGGCGTGGGACAGATGCGCGGACTGGGAAAAAATCAGGAGCTTGTTGAGGGTATATACACTCAGGCCAGCCATCAGTTTCAGACCCACCGCCAAACGTACGCCGCTGAGGAAATTCATTGCCTCGTCGAACGAGAGGCTGCGGGCATAGCGAAGGGTGCCGTACGCTCGCCAGAGCTTATCCTCGATAATATATCCCGCGTCGCGCAGCAAGACCCTGCGCGCTTCTTCTTCTCGCTGAATGAGCAGCCGGATCACCCTGGACAGATCCTCGAGCAGCTCCTCCTCGGAGCGTCCCAGAGTGGTCTGGTTGGAAATCTGGAAAAAATTTCCTACCACTTCGCTCCCTTCTCCATACAACCCGCGGTAGGTCAGCCCTACGTGCTGTAGCCCCGCGAGCACCTTCGAGATCTCCTTCGTGAGCACGAGACCCGGCAGGTGGATCAGCACCGAAGCCCGCATCCCGGTCCCCGTGTTCGTCGGGCACGACGTGAGAAATCCGAACTCGTCGTGATAGGCAAATGGCACCCGCGTTCCCAACTCCGAATCCGCCTGCTCTACGGCCGCGAACGCCGCGGCGAGACTGAACCCCGAGCGCATGGCCTGGACGCGGAGGTGATCCTCTTCATTAACCATGACGCCCAACCCGTCGCCGAGAAACACCGCAGCCCCGCTCCTGACAGGGTGCTGCGGGTCGAGCCCTGCAAGCTCCTTGCTCACCAGATGACGCTCGTGCAGCAACCGGCGGTCTTCCCCCTCCAACTCATCTACGCGCACCAGCTGCATATCGCGCATTGCCGGCGCCTCGTGTACCGCCTCACGCACCGAGGCCAGTATACGCAGCCGTTCGCCATCCCGCGCCCTCCCGGCGAACGGATATCCCGCAACGTTTCGTGCCAACCGGATTCGGGTCGAAATCACGATATCCGAGTTCTCACCCGACGCATCGAGCCAGCTTACCCCGCCATCGGGAAGCAGCGACAGATCAATCGTCATCCAGCACCCGTATTCGGTCGCGCAACTCGGCCGCCAGCTCGAACTGCTCGTTCTCCACGGCACGGCGCAACCGGTCCCGCAAGTCGATCAACCCCACCGTTGCGTGCTCGGGTGCCTCCTCCGGTGTTACGTAACGCTTGCCGACATGCCGGTGGTTCCCGTGCACCCTGCGCAGCAAATCGCGCAGACTCGTCTCGAAAGAAGCGTAGCAATGCGCGCAACCCAGGCGCCCGGTGCGCTGAAAGTCGCGTAAGGTCGAGCCGCACGAGTTGCACCGACCGATCTCCGATGGAGACGTTGCCAGTGCCTTCTGCATGGGCATCAGGAACTCGACCAACGACGACTTGGGTGCGCTGACGGTGGTTTCGAACCCCTTTTCCGCCGCGCATCGCTCGCAAAGGTTGTGCTTCACGGGACCCTTGTCCACGATCTGCATGACCTGAATCACGGCGTCGCGCTCCTTGCAGTGATCGCACAACATCAGGTCACCCCCTCGTGCACGTCCGTCTCGCGCAGCCGGCCATCTTCCATCAGCAGCACGCGATCGGCTCGCGAGGCAAGCGAGCGGTTATGCGTCACGACCACCATCGACACCTCGAGCTCGCGAACCAGCCGAACGAACAGTTCGTGCAGCCGCTCGGCGTTCAGGTGATCGAGGTTGCCCGAGGGCTCGTCCGCCAGCACGACTGAGGGATCGAGCGCCAGAGCGCGCGCCACCGCGGTGCGCTGCTGCTCGCCGCCTGACAGCTCGGTCGGCCGATGCGTAAGGCGCCCGCTCAATCCCACTGCCGCTATCAGTTCCTCGGCGCGCGAGCGCGCCGTCCGCTCATCGCGACCGCCGATGCGCATGGGCATCATTACGTTCTCGAGCACCGAGAACTCGCGCAGCAAATGATGAAACTGAAACACGAACCCTATCTTGCGATTGCGGACCGCGGCCAGTTCGTCCTCGGTCATCGCGTGCAGCGGTTCCCCGCCGATTACCACGTAGCCCGACGTGGGCCGATCCAGTGCGCCGAGAACATGGAGCAGCGTGCTCTTGCCGCTGCCGCTCGCGCCGACGATCGCTACCATCTCGCCGCGGCGCACGGCCAAGTCCACCCCGCTCAACACCGACAGGGTGCTCCCATCGCCACCGCGATAGGTCTTCACGACTCCGTG
Organism: uncultured Gemmatimonadaceae bacterium; assembly: GCA_964584905.1. Classification (GTDB taxonomy): domain Bacteria; phylum Gemmatimonadota; class Gemmatimonadetes; order Gemmatimonadales; family Gemmatimonadaceae; genus JALZIF01. The sequence goes on from CAZPCC010000278.1 coordinate 6,255, forward strand.
CGCCTCAATGACCATCACTCGTCCCGAATCGCCTCCACCGGGTAAAGCCGCGCCGCCTGCAGCGACGGGTACATCGTCGCCAGTACCGCAATCGCGATGCTCGCCAGAATGATCCACAGTACGTCCCAGAACTCTATCTGGATCGGAAGATGGTCTATCAGATAAACCGACGCGTCGAGCGTTATGAGCTTGTAACGATCGATGACGATGGCCGTACCCAGCCCCAGTACCGCGCCGATGAGCGTACCGACCATCCCAATGACCGTCCCCTGCGCCAGGAAGATCCTCCGGATCGAACGCGCCGGCATCCCCATCGCCTTGAGGATTCCGATCTCCCTGGTCTTGTCGCGAACCACCATCGTAAGGCTGCTGACGATGTTGAACGCGGCAACGATCACGATCAACAGCAGGATTACCCCCATTACCAGCTTCTCCAGCTTCAGGGCCTGGTACAGCCCGGAGTTCTGCTCCTGCCAGTCCACCACGCGGTAGGAGACCAATGAAGCACGAAGCGCCTCAGCCACCCCATCCGCTTCGAAGCGGTTGGCTGCTCGGGCCTCGATTCCCGTAACCGCATCGCCCAATGCCGCGAACGTCTGCGCTTCGCCTATCGGCATGTACAGATATGCGTTGTCGTACTCGTACATGCCCGTCTCGAACCAGGCAGTTATCTCGTACCGATAATACCGCGGGACGGGTGTGCCCGTTACCGCATTCAATTGCGCTCCCGCTGCGGATATCAATGTCAGGCTGTCGCCCGGAAAAACATTCAGCCGCTCCGCCAAACGTTTCCCAATCGCAAGCCCGGTTAGATCACCGCTGGTAGTGGCAAAACTGAAATCCTGCCCCGGGCGTGCCGAAGCGCGGATTCCGGTAACCTGTGCGGCATTCGGCGAGGCTGGCTCAATACCCACGATCATTACCCCTTCCACGTAATCGCCACGAACCGTCGCCAATCCCTGAGTCAGCACGAACGGCGCCGCCGCGGCGACTCCCTGCTGAGCCTTCACATCTGCCAGCACGCTTCGCCAATCCGACAGCACTAGTGCATCACCAAAGGTGAGCACCCGGATGTCGGGGCTGGCCACCAGAATCTTCTCCCGCAAGTCGTTCTGGAGTCCGTTCATCACGCTGATGATTACGATCAATGCGCTCACACCGACCAGCACGCCGATGATCGAAATCACGCTGATGAAGTTCAACAGGCGTGATGCCGACCGGCTGCGCAGATAGCGCCAGGCAATCGAGAGTTCGAGCCGCGTCATTCCGGGCGCATGATGGGAAACAGAATCACATCGCGAATATGAGGAATTCCGGTAAGGAACATGAGGAGCCGGTCTACCCCGATACCTACACCACCCATCGGCGGCATCCCGTACTCCATGGCGCGAAGATAATCTTCGTCCACCACGCTCGCCTCCTCGTCACCCTCCGCTCGGAGCCGAGCCTGCGCTTCCAGCCGCCGGCGCTGGTCGATGGGATCGTTGAGTTCGCTGAATGCGTTGGCAAGCTCGCGACCGCCCGCGAACAGCTCGAACCGCTCGGCGAGCGCCGGATTTCCGCGCTTGGGCTTGGCCAGGGGCGATAGCTCCGCCGGGTAGTCGACTACGAAGGTGGGAGCGTCGAGCTTCGCCTCGACCAACCGCTGAAAGAGCTCATCCAGCAGCTTGGGCCGGTTCAGCGATTCAATGTGTTCAACCCCCACGCGGGTTGCGGTGTTCCTCAGCTCGCCATCACTCAATTGCATCGCATCCGTACCGACGGCGGCGTTGAGAGAACCCACCCATTCGATGCGCGGAAACGGCGGCGCGAGCTCTGGCACGCCCTCCCCTGCCGCCGGAACAGAACGAACGGCATCGGCCGCGCTGACGATGAGCGCTTCAACCGTGGTCATCATGTCCCGGTAGTCGGCGAGGGCTTCATAGAATTCCAGCATCGTGAACTCCGGATTGTGCGTCCGGTCCACGCCTTCGTTGCGGAAGTCGTGCCCAATTTCGTAAACGCGCTCGAAGCCGCCGACGATCAGTCGCTTGAGGTAGAGTTCATCGGCCACACGCAGGTACAGCGGCATGTCGAGCGCGTTATGATGCGTGGTGAATGGGCGCGCCAGAGCACCGCCGTACAGGGGCTGGAGCACCGGCGTCTCCACTTCCAGGTAACCGCGTCCATCGAGAAAAGCGCGAATTGCCGAAATCATCCGTGCGCGGGCGATGAAGACTGCCCGTACCTCGGGATGGACTGCGAGATCGGCGTAGCGCTGCCGGTAGCGTTGCTCGGGATCGGCGAAGCCGGAGTGGCGCACGATCACCCCGTCCCGCACCTCTTCCTTTCCGAACGGCAGCGGCCGTAGTGATTTTGCGAGCAGCTCGAACGACTCGGCTCGCACTGTCGCCTCGCCGGTACGCGTTCGAAAGACGGGTCCCTCCACGCCGACGACGTCACCGATGTCCAGCAGCTGCATGGTGTCGAACGCATCGGGACCGAGATCGTCGCGGCGCAGATACAGCTGGATTCGGCCGGTCGGATCGCTCAGGTGCGCGAACGCCGTTTTCCCATGGCCTCGCCAGGCGACAATGCGTCCGGCGACGCGCACGCGTTCGCCTTCATCGCGGCCGCCGAGGGCGGCGACAGCCTCCGCAGCGGAGTGCGAACGCTCGAATCGATAGGCATAGGGCGGAATCCCGCGCTCTTCCAGGCGGGCTAGCTTGTCGCGCCGCGCCTGCAACACGAAGTTGAGATCCTCGCTCACGCAGCCGCCTTGCCATCCCCGAACTTCTTCAGGTAGCTCTCGATGAACACATCGATGTCGCCGTCCATTACGCCGTGCACATCGGTCACCTTGAGCTCGGTGCGGTGGTCGTTCACCATGGTGTACGGCTGAAATACGTAGCTGCGGATCTGGCTGCCGAACGACACATCGGCCTTTGTCGCATCGAGCGCCGCCTTGGCGGCGTTCTGCCGTTCGACTTCCAGTTGATACAGCTTGTTCTTCAGCATCTTCATCGCGGTCGCCTTGTTCTTGAACTGCGACCTCTCCGCCTGTGAGGCGACGACCACACCGGACGGAAGATGCGTCAGGCGCACCGCGGAGCTCGTCTTGTTGACGTGCTGACCACCGGCTCCGGAAGCGCGATAGACATCGACGCGCAGGTCATCGTCGCGGATGTCGATGTTGATCTCCTCGTTGACCACCGGATAGACGAATAGTGAGGCAAAGCTCGTGTGACGCCGCGACTGGGCGTCGAACGGAGATATGCGGACGAGCCGGTGTACGCCGGTTTCAGGACGAAGGAACCCGAACGCGTACTCGCCCTTGATCTCGAGCACGGCACCCTTGATGCCCGCTTCCTCGCCCTCGCTCAGATCGAGAACGTCCACCGTGTATCCGCGCCGCTCGGCCCACCGCGTGTACATGCGCATGAGCATCTGCGCCCAGTCCTGCGCTTCGGTACCCCCGGCGCCGGCACTGATCTCGACCTGCGCATCGCGGAAGTCATCCTTGCCGCTGAGCAGCGACCGGACCTCGAAGCTGGCCATGTCCGACTCGATGCCCGCCGCCTCCTGATCCAGCTCCCGCTCCATCGACTGGTCAGGATCCGAGGCCAGCATCTGCTCTAACTGCGCGGCGTCGCGTGTGCGCGTGGAAAGGGCATCGAACGGCTCCACAGAGCCGCGCAGCGCCTTCACCTGATCGATGACACCCCGCGCCCGCTCCTGGTCATCCCAGAAGCCAGCCTGGGACATGCGCGCCTCCAGCTCGATCAGCGTCTCCCGCTTGCGATCCAGGTCAAAGGAACCTCCGAAGCTCTACCAGGCGATCCTGGAGCTCTTCGATGCGCCGACCACGTTCCGTATCCGCCATGCCCGATTCCTCCGAGTAGCACACGAGCCGTCGCGCACGATGGTGGCGGACGGCTCGGCGAGTGTCGTCAGAAATATATCGAGCGCAAGGGACGCGCTCCACCCCGCGTCAGGTCAGAATACCTTGCCACCCTGCGCGAGTATCTCGTTCAGTGCGTCCTGGAAGTGCGTGGTGCTTTCGGCGAAATCCGTTCCGACCTGATCGCGATACTCCTCGTAGCTCTTCTTGATTTCCTCCTTGAAGAGGAGCGCGAGCGTATGGTGCGCCAATCCCTCGCGGTGCTTGTCGGGGAAATAGGTGACGATGTCCGAGACGAGCGCGCGAGCCAGCCGCCGTGCGCGCGCGTTGGGATCATTGGCAAGGAACGGGTTTATCGGACGCCGGACCTCGCTGGTCGATGCCTGACGAGCAGCGGGCGCGGCCGTAGTGGAACCGGCGGTGGGAGCGCGCAGCGCTGCGGACGGCGCGCGATCGGGTCGCGGCTCTGGCGGACGGGGCGAAACTGGTGCCGGCCGCGGAGGCGGGCTCAGCGGACGGGGAGGCGGCGATGCCTGCCGGTCGCCTGCGTTAGGCACCGGCGGCGGTACCTTCGCCTTCGGCGGAATGATGCCCGCTCCCGCCGGCGGTGTTCGACCAGAGGTGGTGGACGCCCTCGGCGACGCAGGCATCGCTCCGGACCACCCTCCGGTGGCCGGGCCCGGCGAGGGAGTCGCGGACCTTGGCGGAGCCGCCGGCGTCGTGAATGCGCGCGGTAGCGCAGGTGGAGTTGACGCGGCGGGTCGGCCGGATGCTGCCGGCCGCACCGGCGCGGAAGTTGGCGGTGACCTGTCAGGCGCGCCGGCGGCAGCCGGATCGTCAGGCGCCTTTGGAGTGGTGGAGGGCGCGGACGATGCAGGTGGCGCCGCCGGAGCGGCCGAGCCGGCGGTGCCGCGTTCCGCGGTCGAAACCTGGCGCGGCACCAAAGGCTCCGGCTCGACTATCGAGACCCGTGCCGGTGTCACGCGCAGCCGCGCCGCGAAATCGTCCCCGATCGCACCCTGTTTGCCTATCGGGATCACCCCACCACATACCGAACACCGGGCACGAATCCCCGCGTCAGGCACGCGGCTCGGGTCCACTCGGAACACCGAGCCACAATCTCCACACCGCACATTCATGGCTTGTCTACAACTGAGGTGGACTGCGTTTCGAGCAACGGCTCCTTTTCGGGAACGCCATCCTGGCGGCGATCCACGACGTACACGGAGCCGGGTCGGGTCTTGGCGTAACTCTTCATCTCGGTCGCAAGCTCGCTGACCTGCCCCGGATCGACGAACCGCCGGCGCTCGTTCGTCACGACCCCGATCGAGATGGTCATTAACGGTACGCGATGCAACTGCCCCCTGCGATCCTTTCCAAAATAATAGCCCGCCCGGCTGTCATGGGTCGAGTACTGCAAGGGAGTGAGCACATCGAATACCTCAATCACCTCATCGCATACGTCGCGCATGAACGAGGGCGGTACGATGAAAATGTAGTCGTCGCCGCCAATGTGGCCGACAAAGCCCGATTCCCCGCAAAAGCCGAGCACCACGTCGTGAAGAATCCGTGCCACCATTCGGATTACCCGATCGCCTTCCGCGAAGCTATAGCGATCGTTGTATTCCTTGAAGTGGTCGAGATCGGCGTAGCAGACGGCGAATTGCTCGCCCGTGGCGAGTCGATTCCGAATCTCCCGCTCGATCATGGGAGGCCCGGGGAGCAGGGTCGTGGGCTGTACCTGGCGGTCGCGCTCAGCGCGGCGCCGCATGGCATCGAGTCGAAGCTTCATTTCCGAGCCCGGGCACGAGTCGCGAAGCACCTCGTCTGCCCCGGCGCGCAGCGCGGCAGCCACGGCGGCGTCATCGTCAGGCACGAGCACCAGCGCTGGCGCGATCGACGAGAACGCGTCCGCCTTCAGCCGTACGCACGCAGCAAGCACATCCGCGCTCTCCCGGCCGTCGAGCACGATGCACAATGGCAGCGCTCGAAGAGCAGCGCTCATCAGCTCATCCTCGGACGCGGCTACGAAGAGCGGCGCCTCCGACGCGTCCAACCAGGCGCGGAGCGCAGGTGGAAGTGTTAGGTGGCCACTCGGAAACAATAAAGCCGTGGACAGGGGCACGTTGGGCGGACCTCAGGGCACCCCCCGGAAATCGTCCGGGGGCGGAATGCCTCAAATGCTGATGGCATCACATGTTACGATCGTCCACAAAGGACGAGCCGTGCATGGTGGCGCAACGTACCAGCGCCGTATGTTGTCACTCTCGCGCTTGCGGTTCCCCACCGACCCCACACCCCCCGCCCCCACGTCAGAACGGCGTCCAGGGCACGCGCCCCTCGATCCTGTATTCACCGATGGGGCCGGGGGCCCTGCTCAGCCTGAGCATCACAAAGGCGTCGATAGCGCTGAGTGCGTGATTGGCAATAACCACTCCCAAGTACTGCGATGTCCGGCGGAACGCGCTATTGCTCCTCTGAATCGTCTGCCTGAAAAGATCCTGCTCCAACTGCGCATTCTGCCAGGACCAGCGGAACTCGGCGCGGACCGCGCGCTCTTCGTAGAATTCGACCGCACGCTGATAGGCCTCGGAATCGCGCGCCGGCTCTACGTCCGGGTCCTCCCAGTACGTACGCCGGGCCAGCCGCCAGGTGAATCCGTTGAAGGTGAGCGTGTCGATCTCCGGCTGGAAGGTACCGTTAACGTCGAGGTCGTAGCCTCCGCTTTCGACGAACTGCTCCATCCGCTCGTAGTACTCGAAGTCGCCCACGGGAAACTGGTTGGTGAAAAAGCTGCGCGCCACTTCGGCCAGCCGCTGGTATTCGTTTCGAAACTCCCGGGCGTCGTCGCGAACCGAGAAGTACTGGAGCAGCAAGAAGACCTCGGTCGCCAGGTAGGGAACACCCCGTCGCTGCCGCATGACCAGCTGTCCGCTGCCAGGAAGAACCGCGGAGGCGAGAGGTGTCCACCAGGCAGCCGAGACCTGACTTTCCTCCTGAATACCAGGCGCGGGCAGCGTGGCGTTCTGGACGAGAGGATCTCCAGGCACGTCTGGCAAGGCAGGCGGCGCAGCTTGCAATTCGATTCGCGGATGCGGGGCGGCGAATGGAGAAACCGGTCTGTACTGCCCCTGCAGCGGATCCGGCCCGCACAACAGAGCACCGAGCACGGCGATCGCCGCGCCGGTGCGCATTAAAAGAGGTACCTCACAGAGAGATATGTCGGGGGATCACCGACGCCGCTCGAGAATGCATCGAAAAGCCGCGCCAGATCCACATTCAGACTGCCCGCCGTGAGGCCGATTCCGATCGACGGTCCGTACTGCTCCGAGCCTTCGAATTCCTTGAAGACGTATCCGGCACGGAAGAACGCGAAGTTGCGGTAGCCAATGTCGGCGCCGACGCGCGCGCTCGGCGACTCAAAGCTCAGCTCATCTATCAGGTCGGCATTCACACGCACGTCCACGTCTCGAGCGTATCGCTCGAGAGGCGTCACGTGGTAGGTGGCACCGAATTGCAGTCGGGTGGGTAGCGGATCCGCCTGCTCGCTGTCCTTGACCTGAAGCTTGGGACCAAGATTGCGGACGGCGACGCCAAGCCAGATCGGTGCCGGAACGGGGACGCTGTACTGCACCCCGGCGTCGAGGGCGCTTCCGGTGGAAGAGAGCGTAGGCACACCGGCGCACAGACCAGTACAGTCCACGCGGAACTGCACCACCTTGTAGGTAAGCCCGGCGTTCACTCGGCCACCGATCGGGGTCGCGTAGGTGGCAGCATAAACGAGGAACCGAGGCAGAATGCTCCCGATCTGAAAGCCGCCGGGACCGGTGACCTCCTGCTCGCCGATATCAAGCAAGAAGATCGAGCCGGTGAGCACCCCGAGCTGATCGGAAGGGAGCACAAAGGAGACGGCGTCACCCGTACCGATGATCGTCTGGTAGTGGTGGATGGCGATCTCCTTTTTCTCGGCGCGCGCCAGCCCGGCCGGATTCCACCAAACAGACTCGGAGCCTCCCTGTTCGGCGGCCACGGCCTGCCCCAGCGATACCGATTTGGCACCGATGGGGAGGAGCAGGAATGTGGCGCCCTCCGTGGCAAGCTGCGCCGCCACGGCTGACGCCGGCATCAGCCACCCAAGAACGAGGGCGGCGATGATGGAGGCTGTCCTAGAAGGGCGTCGCCTCATCGATCAGCATGATCGGAATGTCGTCACGGATCTCGTAGCGAAGCCTGCAGTTGTGACACAGCAGCGCCGCTTCTTCGCCCCGGTACTCGAGCTCCCCCTTGCACTTGGGACAGACGAGAATCTGGATCAGTTCGGGAACTAGCGTCATTTCGATAGGCCCTCCGGAAGATCGAAACCGAATCTCTTGAGGTCTCGCGGTGAACGTCGCCAGTTGGGCAATACCTTTACCCACAGATCCAGATACACACGTTCGCCGACAAGGTCTTCAATTTTCTTACGTGCCGCACTTCCGAGATCGCGAATCTGCGCGCCCTTATGCCCTATCAGGATGCGCTTCTGGCTGTCGCGCTCAACGTAGATGACCGCCCGAATGTACCACGGGATTCGATCCTCTCGAAACTCCTCGATCTCACAGGCGATGCTGTAAGGAACCTCTTCGTGCAGCTGCTCGAGGGCCGTTTCGCGCACGAGCTCGGTGACAAAGAAGCGAGTGGACTGCGTTCCGATGTCCTCTTCGGGATATAGAAAGGGGCTCTCGGGGAGCTTTTCGGCGACGGCGGCGAGGAGGTCTTCGACACCTTCGCCGGTAACCGCGGAGATGAAATGGGCCTCGGGCCGCGCGGCGCGGAGCTGTTCGCGTTTCCCGCCGGACAAGGCATCGGTCTTGTTGATGACCTCAATGACCGAAGCGTTGCGGGGGATGGTGGCCTGAGCGGCCTCGGCAAGGTCGGGTGGCGGCCCCTCGAGTGCGTCGGAGATGTAGATGATCACGTCGGCATCGCCCAGCGACTGGACGGCGATGCTGCGCATGGCGTGCTGAAGGGGATAGGTGGGGTCGAGAAGTCCGGGCGTGTCGGAGATGATCATTTGAACGTCGCCCGCGGTGTGAATGCCGACCACCCGCTGCCGAGTCGACTGCGGTTTTGGGCTGATGATACTGAGCTTCTGCCCGATGATGCGGTTGAGCAGGGTGGACTTGCCGGCGTTAGGTTTGCCGACGACCGAGACGGTTCCCGCGCGCGTCATGTGCGCGAGAACATACGAGTTGCGGCGTTCAGTGGGAAGGACAACATGCGCTCGACCGGGTTTGGTGCCCAGGCCTGCATCAATGTCGAAGGGTGCGACAGATGAGGCGGATTGGGCGGATGAGGCGGATCGATCGGGTGAAGAATCGGGATCGATATCGTAGAGGGATCCCTCCGAGGACAGTTTCTGCAGTGTTTTGGAACAGCAAAAAACAACAACAAAGACGAACTTGCGACTCGGGGACGATCCTCGTTCATCCCGATCAGATCCGCCTCATCCGCCCAATCCGCCTCATTTGTCGCACCCTTCGACATTGATGCCTGCCAGCCGATAACAGTGCACCCGATGAAGGGGCAATCGGTCACAGGCAAAGGGCAACAAAGACTTCGCCCCCGTCATCGTGCTAACGATGCGGGGGCGAAGTAATGGGGTGCCGGCGACGGCCTACTCTCCCGCGACCTCTCGGTCGGAGTACCATCGGCGCTGTAGGGCTTAACGATCGTGTTCGGGATGGGAACGAGTGTGGCCCCTACGCTCTAGTCACCGGCGAAAACGGAATATGTATGTAGCGCGGAAATGACGACGGTAGTTGGTAAGGTGGTCGCAAAAGATCCTGAGGGATCGTGGTGCTTTGCTTGTATTGCAATATGGGAGTAGTCAAGCCACACGGGCGATTAGGACCGCTTCGCTCGGAACGCCTTACAGCGCTTCCACGGGCGGCCTATCGACGTGATGGTCTCTCACGGCCCTTCAGGGGGCTCAAGGCCCCGGGAGTGTTCATCTTGGGGAGGGCTTCCCACTTAGATGCTTTCAGCGGTTATCCCTACCTGCCATCGCTACCCGGCGTTGCAGCTGGCGCCACAGCCGGGACACGAGCGGGCAGTCCGACCCGGTCCTCTCGTACTAGGGTCCGCACCCCTCAACACTCCAACGCCCACGACGGATACAGACCGAACTGTCTCACGACGTTCTGAACCCAGCTCATGTACCACTTTAACCGGCGAACAGCCGGACCCTTGGGACCTTCTCCAGCCCCAGGATGTGATAAGCCGACATCGAGG
>CAZPCC010000279.1:0-5209 GCA_964584905.1 uncultured Gemmatimonadaceae bacterium
CTGGCCTGGGCGCACTCCTCGGGGGCGCGCTCTACGTCCTGTTCGATGCGCTCTCGATCTGGGACGTCGAGGGCATCCCTCCGGAGGACGTGGCACGGTTCGCCATCCTCACCGTGAGCAGCGCCTTCTCGCTCATCGGCCTCGTGGGCGTGTACGGGATCCAGTCACGCGAGGCCGGGCTCCTCGGGCTCGCCGGCTTCGCGGCGGCCTTCAGCGGAGCGCTCATGTCCTTCGGCGTCGGCTGGGGCGGAGTGATGATCGTGCCCGAGATCCTCGACCCACCCTTCGTCCGTGACGGGCCGACGCGCGACCTGGCGAACCTGGTGCTGGGCCTCAGGCTGCCGCTGACGGCCATCGGATTCCTCCTGCTCGCCATCGCCACCCTCCGGGCGCGGGTGCTCTCGCGCCCGGCGGCCTGGGTCATGCTGGCCGGCGCGCTGCTCGGGGCGCTCAACACGCTCGGCCTCCTCGCCCTCCCCGGACCCCTTCGCGGTCCGGCGCTCGGAGGCACCGGATTTGCGTGGCTCGGCGTCTCGGTCATGCAGCGCGCAGGTGACCCCTCCCACATGAGACAGGACCGATAAGGGCTCCACTCAGTGGTCCTCGTCAGGGACGTCGAGCGAGCCGGCTGGAGCGTCAGACCTTCCGTCCTAGGCGCGACCTATGCCAAGCAGGCGAGCGAACTCGGCCCGGACGATCTCATAGCACTCGCACGAGGCGGCCTCGAGGCCCGCACGGTCGACGATACGCATGTGGCCGCGAGCGTAGGAGATCAGGCCGGCTTCCTGCAGGTCGAGCACGGCGTGCCCAACGCTCTGACGAGAGACGCCAAGCATGAAGGCCAAGTACTCCTGGGTCAGGAAGAACGCGTCTCCCTCGGCGCGGTCGCGCGTGGTCAGTAGCCAGCGAGCCCCCCGCTGGGATACCGAGTGCAGGCCGTTGCAAGCCACGTTCTGAGCCGTCTCGATGTAGCGTGCCTGGGAGTAGGTGCCCAGCAGGTTCGCGAGCGTCGGCGTGTGCCGCATGACGGTTTCCAGTCGTTCCGCCGAAACACGCAGCGAGTGACCGTCCAGCTGAGCCATCACCTGAAATGGGGAGCTGGCAGCACCGAAAAAGACCGGCAGGCCGATCATGCCCTCGTTGCCAACGGTGGACACCTCGGCACCGAGTCCTCCGGACATGAGGGCGACCACCGAGATCATGCCGGACACCGGGAAGTACGCGTTTGCCATCGCCTGACCCGGTTCAGCCAGGATCGTATCCCTGGGTAGAGCGGTCCGCTCGAGCAAGGGCTTGAGCAGATGTATCTCCTGCTCGGGAAGGGCGCCCAGGAGGAGATTGTCGGAAAGTGTCGACTCCGGCACGTATCAATTATGGCGCATCCGCGCAACGACTTTTACCCAACCGCTCTCGGTTATGCAATGCAGTAGGCAGACCGGGCGCGTACTTGGGCATTACGTACTGGACCCTTGGGCAGTACGTACTGGACTTCAGGGTCTGGTAACCCGCTCGTGGGAGCCCTAGTTGACCCGGGCCTGGGAGGATGTAGTGGCGTATCAATCAGCCCCTGTGTGGCAGATGACGATTGGAGAACGCGTCGAGGGGTGGCGCATTGGGGCACCCACCGAACGACAAATCGAGTGCCTGAGGGCTTATGTGATGACCGGGTCCCGGGAGGGTGCGGCTCGGTCCCTAGGGATTTCGTCCGCGACGGTTCGCAATCACCTGGCGGGGCTGCGACTTCGGCTGGGGGTGCACACTTCCGCGCAGGCCGTCTACAGCCTGATGCTTGGCCCTGCGGATCACGAGTCTCGCTGTGGTGAGATGGAGCACACCCACTGTGGACCGATCCTGAGGCGGGGGTCGGAAAGGAGCCTAGTTCCAGCCAGGTCCAAGTAGTGGGCGACCCGCAGACCGCTCGCAATGCTGCCCGCTTATCCCACCTTGATGGGAGTTGACAGCGCTCCCGCGAAGTGTAGGTCTGGCGCCTCCCGACCCGGTCGTGGGCCATCTTCTCGTCAGACTCAGCAAGAGATCACCACTTGAGCGTACAAGCGCACGCAACCTCCCTGCGACCGACCCCGCTCTTCCCGCGCGTCCGGGGCGTCCCGGGCGTCGGCCTGCTTCTCGATGCGCTGCCCGAGGCGGTCGTCACCACGGATGTCGAGCAGCGCGTCACAGGCTGGAACACCGCCGCGGAGCGCCTGTTCGGGCGTCCGCGCGCGGCGATGATCGGCGCGTCCGTGCTCGACCTCATGGGCCATCGGCTCGTGCCGGGAAGCGAGGGTGAGGTCAAAGCCACGCTGGATCGCGGCGAGACGTGGACCGGTGGCGCCACGGCCAAGAACCGCGACGGGGACCGCATCGAGGTTCGCTTCACCGCGTCTGCGATCGGCAATCCTCTCGACCCGGACGGCTACGTCGTGGTTGCGCACGACATCACCGCCCAGGTTCGGGCGGAGCGGTCCGCCGAGGTTGCGGAGGCCAAGTTCGCCGACTTCATGGCCGCAGCTCCAACGATCGCCTTCATCAAGGATCAGCATGGCCGCTACGTGTACGTCAACGAGCACGCGACCAGCCTGACCGGGGACCCCGTGCGCCTCGGCTGGCAGGGCAAGACCGATTACGACCTGTGGCCGCGATCCGTGGCTGCGCGGATTCGCGAGAACGACGCGCTCGTCCTGGCCGGGACCGTTCCCCTCGAGTCAACCCAAGTCGCGGAGTTCGACGACGGCCGGCACACGCTGCTGATCAGAAAGTTCCCATTGCGAGCGGCCACGGGCGAGGGGCTGCTCGGCGGGATCGCGCTCGACATCACCGATCGGGTACGCGCGGCGGCAGCCCAGGACGACGAACGAGATCGCGAGAGCCGGTCCTCGCAAGTCCAGGTGCAGCGCGCGATCGTCGCTGAAGCGATGAGCCGCATGCGCACCAGCGGTACGGTCGAGACGATCGCAACCTCGATCGCGCGGCTCGTCCTCAAGCTCCCCGGCCTCGACTTCGCGGGCGTCATGCTCTTCGAGGCCGATGGCGCAGCGACGCCGATCGGCCTGGCGCTGAGCACTGGGTCCGTTCCCGAGCGTCGCTCGTTCAGCCCCGAGCGCAGCCGCTCGATCCGCCGCAAGCTCCGCATTGGCCCGTGGACGGGGGAGTGGGCGCCATTGCCTGACGATCCCCTCAGCGACGCAATCGCGAGCGTAGACGTGGCGGTCATGGCCTACGCGCCGCTCCGTTCGGGCCGCGATCTGCTGGGGTTCTTCGTCGTGGGGGCAGGTGGCCCCGCGCCAGAGGCCACCGCCAGCGAGCTGCTCCCTGGCCTCGTCGAGTTCGCGGGGCTGGCGGGCGCGCTCCTCGCGCCGAGCGTCGCGGTGCGGCGCCGTCACCGACGCATCCGCTCAGCGATCCGGCAGATCGTCCAGCGCACCGAATTCCATCCCGTGTTTCAGCCCATCGTCGACCTCGAGACGCGTGCCACCATCGGCTACGAGGCGACGACGCGCTTCGACGATGAGACGGCGCCGGACGTCAAGTTCTCCGAAGCGGCGTCGGTCGGACTCGGTCCGGAGCTGGAGCTTGCGACACTTGAGGCTGTCCTGCGCGACGCCACGGGTCTGCCGTCCGGACACTCGCTGAACATCAACGCCTCGCCGGCGCTCGTCCTTGCTGGCGATCGGATGGAACGGCTCCTGGAAGGCGTACAGCGGACCGTGGTGTGCGAGATCACCGAGCACGTCGCCATCGAGGACTACCCAGCCCTTCGGAGCGCGCTCCAGCGCCTTCCTGGAGTCCAGGTGGCCGTTGACGATGCCGGCGCCGGTTTCGCGAGCTTCCGCCACGTCCTGGAGCTGCGGCCCTCGTTCGTGAAGCTGGATCGCTCGCTGGTGGCGGGCATCGATGGAGACCTCGTGCGCCAGGCGCTCATCGCCGGCATGCGGCACTTCGCGTTCGCCGCCGGTTGTCGGTTGGTGGCCGAGGGCATCGAGACCGATGCCGAACTCGCGACCCTTCGAGAGCTCAAGGTCCCGCTCGGCCAGGGGTACCTGCTCGGCAGGGCCCAGCTGGTCGGCAATGGGCCCTAAGATGAGATCTGGTACCGCTGAAGTGCCTCTCATGTGTCTCAGCCGCGTTCAGCGATTACTAACGAGACGGGGCTCCAATCAGAGCTCCGGCTTACACCTCGCTATCCTTGGAGGTCCCTCGGGCCACGCCGGTTAACGGATGGTCGCTGCCACGCAATGCGGGATGGAGTAAACCTCGAATCGGCTACGCCACCCCTACCGGCGGGTCACCGGCGGGCTGAGGGCTTCCGAAGTCTTCCCCTTCATCAACTTCACCAGCACCATCGTGAGGAGCAACAGCAGTCCGGCGAAGATCAGTGGATTGATGACGCGCCACTGGGCGTCGGTTCCGCCGGCAGTGCTCGTATCCGGAGTATCGGCCGCAGGGGAAGCTGCCGGCACCGCCACAGGGAAGGCGGGCGCCTCAGGTGTCCCAGTCGCCTCAAGCGTTCCGGTCGGCGTTGATGTTGGCCCCGGGCTCGTTAGCCCCGCGGTCGGTGCCGGCGTTACCGTTGCCGTTGCCGTTGCCGTTGGCACTGCCGTCGCGGCCGGAGTCGGAACCGGAGTCGGAACCGGAGTCGGAACCGGGGTCGGAACCGGGGTCGGAACCGGGGTCGGAACCGGAGTCGGAACCGGAGTCGGAACCGGGGTCGGAGTCGGGGTGGGAGCGCAGACGCTCCGGGTAATGACATTGGTGTCCAAGGTGACCGCGCCGTTGCGTGCCAACGCTCGGCCGTCCTCGATGGTTGCGCCGGTGTTAAGGGTGATCGACGTCAGGGCCAAGATGGTGCCCTTGAAGGCGGTGGTCGTGCCAAGCGTGGCTGAGCTGCCGACCTGCCAGAAGACGTTGCAGGCATCGGCGCCGTTGATGAGGCTCACGCTGCTGGCCGATGCCGTGGTCAGCGTGCTCCCGATCTGAACGATGAAGACGGCATTCGGATCACCCTGAGCGTCGAAGGTGACCGTTCCCGTGAGCTGAGCCGACGACGAGAAGAAGTAGGTGCCATCGACCAGCGTGAGGCCACCGAGATCCATCCCGGTGAGGACCTGCGTGGGGGCGCGACCCGCCGCATCGTTGTAGGCGATGGTCAGGTCCGCCTGGGCCTGCGCGGCGACGGCGTCGCCGGCGTGGACCGTCCCATTCACGATCC
>CAZPCC010000280.1:0-11470 GCA_964584905.1 uncultured Gemmatimonadaceae bacterium
CATGCGCCCAGAATGGCAGCCCGTTCATTCCCGCGCGCCATCCTTGCATTGCGCGAAGCATCGGACTGCCTCGCCACCCGTCACCCCGACCCCCGACCCAGGTTGGTTCCGCGGAAACGAGTGAGCGGGACGCTGCTGGGCGAGGCAGTCCGATGCTTCGCGCAATGCAAGGATGGTGCGGGGGATTGAGCGGCCTGCCATTCTGGGCGCATGCTCGCCGCCATCCGTTCCGCCGCCGTCCAGGGAATCGAAGCCTATCCAGTGACGGTCGAAGTCGACGCGGCGCAGGGACTTCCGCAGTGGACCATCGTCGGTCTTGCGGCGGGGGCGGTCAAGGAGAGCCGCGAGCGCGTTGGGGCGGCGCTGGTGAACGCCGGCTTTCGCCTGCCGCCGCGACGCATAACGATTAATCTGGCTCCGGCCGACGTGCGCAAGGAAGGCACCGCGTTCGACCTTCCGATAGCGCTCGGCGTCCTCGTTGCTACCGGCCAGCTGTCCGATGACGCCGTGCGGGGCCGTCTCTACCTGGGCGAGCTGGGACTCGACGGGTCGGTGCGAGGCGTGCGCGGCGCGTTACCCGTAGCAAGGCTGGCCGGCGCGGCGCGAATGCCACTGGTGCTCCCCGCACATAACGTTACGGAAGCATCGCTGGTCGGCGAGCTGGTGTTGCATGCGCCGGTCACCCTCGTGGAACTGGTGGAGCAGATGGGCAACGGCGGGTTGCCCCGCGCGTCGATCCCCGCCGTCATGCCGGTGGCTCAGCGTGAAGCGCTTGATCTGGCGGATGTCGTGGGACAGGCAGCCGCCAAGCGCGCGCTGGAGATCGCCGCTGCCGGCGGGCATAACGCGCTGCTCGTAGGCCCTCCCGGCGCAGGCAAGACCATGCTGGCGCGCCGGCTCCCCAGTATCCTCCCCTCTCTCACCGAGGGCGACGCGCTCGAAGCGACGGCAATTCATTCGGTGGCCGGCATGCTGGCTCCCGGCGAGGCGATCGTCGGAACCGGCCCTTTCCGCGCGCCGCACCACTCGATAAGTGATGCCGGATTGATAGGCGGCGGCAATCCGCCGCGTCCTGGAGAAGTCAGTCTCGCCCACCGCGGGGTGCTCTTCCTCGATGAGATGCTGGAGTTCCGCCGGGGCGTGCTCGAGGCGCTGCGGCAGCCAATGGAAGATGGACGCGTGGTGATCGCCCGTGCGGCGTGCGCCATAGCTTATCCGGCACGATTCACCCTCATTGGCGCCATGAATCCCTGTCCCTGCGGCGCGGCGGGCGATCCCACGCGGCACTGTGTCTGTTCCGCATCCGACGTCGCACGCTACCGGGCGCGGCTCTCGGGCCCGCTCGCTGATCGCATCGACATGCACGTGACGGTCGGCGCCGTATCGGTGCGTACTCTGGCCGATCGAGGCGACGGCGAACGGTCGGCAAACGTCCGCACGCGCGTCGAGGCCGCGCGCGCTCTGCAGCGCACGCGTTATGTACGCACGCCGGCGGTCGGTTGCAACGCCCATGCGTCGGGACGGTGGCTCGACGCGCGCTCGCCGGTCGAACCGGCGGCGCGCGAGCTGTTGGCCGCCGCCTCGGAGCGGATGGCATTGAGCGCGCGCGGGTATCACCGTGTACTCAAGGTGGCGCGTACGATCGCCGACCTCGACGTCGACGACACGGTACGGCAGCCACACATCGCTGAGGCGCTGCGGTACAGACCGGCAATCGCCGCGGCGCCGCCGGCGGCCTAGGCGGGCGGCCGCGCGCTTGCCGGTGATCGAGCGAGCACTCGGCGCCTCGAGCCATTGAACGGCCCCACCGAATTCCGGTTGGGCCCGGCTGCCGCGAAAGCCTTCGGCACGGCTAACTTGCACTCGCGTCGCCGAGCTTGGACAGCAACGCGGACCTTCGCGCGACGTTCACCTTCGCTCGAGCCATGCCTCGAATCGACACCGTCGGGCCGTACGTCGACACCGGAGGTCTTCCCCGCCATCTGGAAGAATGGCGGCTGCCGCCAGGTTGGCGATGGGGATCCCAGGCGCTGCAGGCGGAGCACCGGCACTTCCAGGAGGTGATCGATGCGCTGGACCGGCCGCTGTCGCTGGTCACGGTCCCCAACCCTGCGCACCACGACTGGCTGACCGCGGAGGCCCGGCAGCTGGCGCATCTCAGCCACCCGAGCATACCCAGCACCTTTCATTATTGGGTTCGGGAGCGGGACAACCGTCGCGGTCCCGGCTATCTGCGGCGGTGGATCGCCGGCGAAACGGTCGGCGCGCGCATTCATCGTGAGGGACCCGAGGACTTCGCCCACGCGCTCCAGATCATGCGCGCCAGCGGTTCGGCGCTGGCCTACCTGCACGACCTCGGTTCGGTCTACGGAGCGTTGTCGCCGCATTCCATCTGGGTCACCCCCGGGACGCGAATCTGGCTGGCTTGGTGGCAGTGGGCGGTCCGGCGGGAAGAGAGGCCGCGCGGATACACGCCGGAGGAGGCGTGGACTCCCTGGGCCCCGGAGTGGCGGGGAGGCTCATGGCATCCGACGTACGCCAGCGATCAGTGGCAGCTCGCGGCGACGACGTTCGCCGCCCTCACCGGCGAGCTGCCTCCTAACGAAGATATTCCTCCCGTTCGATGGGTGCGACCGGAAGTGCCCGCCGATGTCGCCGCCGCGCTGGATCGCGCGCTCTCGCTGCGTCCGGAAGAGCGGTTCGCCACGGTCAGCGCCTTGCTGCGAGCGCTCGACCGGGCGATCGGAAGCCGCACCGTGCTGGTATCGGGCTTCGGCCAGTCGCGCGGGAGCGCGAAGCAGGGAGACGCGAGCCCCGAGCAGCGGCTGCGCTGGGCGTTAGGCGATGAATACGACGTGCTGGCGGCGCTCGGCCGCGGCACATTCGGCTCGGTGTGGCGCGTTCGCGATCTCTCGCTGGAGCGCGAGGTAGCGCTCAAGGTGCTCCACCCCGAAGTGGCGCAGGACCAGCGCGCCGTCGGCCGCTTTCGCCGCGAGGCGCGGCTCGCCGCGCAGCTCGCCCACCCGGCAATCGTGCCCGTCTACGACTGGGACAGCCGGGGCGACGTCACCTGGTATACCATGGAGCTCGCCGAGGGCGGTTCGCTCGCCGACCTCATAGCGCGATCCGGCCCGCAGTCCATTCAGGATCTGGTTCCGCAGATCACCTCCGTGCTCGACGCGCTGAGCGCAGCGCATCAGAACGGCATCGTACATCGCGATCTCAAGCCGGAAAACATTCTGCTCGACCGCTACCGGCGCGCTCGCATCGCTGACTTCGGCATCGCCGATGCCGTGGAGCATGAGCCGACCGGCGGTACAGGCACGCCCTCGTTCTCCGCGCCCGAGCAGCTGCTGGGAGAGCCGCAGGGACCTCCCGTCGACAGCTATGCGGTGGGTGGCCTCGTGTACTTCGCACTTACGGGCCGTCCCCCGTTCGGTGACGGCGACCCCAAGCAGATTCTCGCGCGGCAGCTCGCCGGTACCCTGGACCTCGCAGGCATTGATCCGCCGATAGCCCAATGGCTGCGGCGCGCGCTCGCTCCTGCTCCAGTCGATCGCTATTCCGACGCGACGGAGATGCTCGCGGCGTTCAGGGCGTCCGTGCGAGTCGTTCGGTTGGGGCGGATCCCCTGGTGGCGACGCTGGGTGGTGGTGCTTGCCGAAATGCGGCGCGAGGGTCGCAAGATCGAACCACGCGGGCGACTCGACCGGAAGAGAGCCTGAACGACGTCCATGTTCGGTCCCCCAGTCGTTCATCCTGCACTAGCTTTCCTGCATGACTGCCGACCACACCATCGATGAGCGCACCCTGGCCAAGGAGAAAGCACTTCTCCACTGGCTGGCCGCCCGGGAATCCGTGCTGGTGGGCTTCAGCGGCGGAGTGGACTCCACCTATCTGGCGGCATGCGCGATGGAGGCGCTCGGAGCGGACCGCGTGCTCGGCGTAATCGGTCGCAGCGCATCGCTTTCCGGAGCTCAGTTGACCACGGCGCGCGACGCAGCCCACCAGGTGGGGCTTCCGGTGCTCGAGCTGAGCACCGGGGAGATGTCCGATCCGCGTTATGCATCCAATCCCGGCAACCGGTGCTATTTCTGCAAAACGGAGCTGTGGACTCGTCTGGTTCCGGTGGCCCGTGCGCGAGGGCTCGCCGTGGTGATCGATGGAACCAACGCCAGCGACGGCGCCGACTACCGCCCGGGGGCGGCGGCGGCGCGCGAGCACGGCGTGGAATCGCCGCTGGCCGTGGTCGGGCTCACCAAGGATGAAATTCGAGAGTTGAGTCGAGCACGCCGGCTCGAAACCTGGGCACAGCCGTCGGCGCCGTGCCTCGCGTCACGAATCCCCTACGGCACCGCGGTGACCCCGGAGCGACTGCGCGCGGTGGAGCAGGCGGAGCAGGCGCTGCGTGCGTTAGGGATCGAGGGAGATTTGCGCGTTCGTCATCATGGAGCGCTGGCACGCGTCGAGCTGGCGCCTGACGAGCTCCTGAGCTGGCTGCACGCGACGGGGCTGTCTCATCTCACGGCTGCCGTTCGCACGGCGGGGTTCTCGCGCGTCGCGCTCGATGCACGGGGCTTCAAGTCAGGCGCGCTGAATGTGCTGGCCGGGATTGGCGCATCAGCTGATTCAGCAGCCGCCGGATGAGCGCGAGCGCGCTGAAGGAGGCACTCGAGGCGCTGCAAATCCACGGTGACGTCGTGGCGCATGGCCGGGTGGCAGTTCTCGTCACCGCACAACCGGAGCAGCTCGCCGAACCGGCGGCCCGTGAATCCGCATTGCTCGCGGCATGCGCGCACGGATTCCGCACGCTGGCAGTCGAGCTTCCCGGTGACGCGCATCGTGCGCACGTTTCTGGCGCTTAACCTGCCGCCGGCGACACGCGACGCGCTATACGAGCGCACGGCCGCCGTACGCGCCGCTGCGCCGCTGGCCTCGTGGGTAGCACGCGAGAACCTGCATCTCACGCTTCAGTTTCTGGGCGATGTGGACGGTGAACGTGTCGCGGCCGTTGAGGCGCGAATCCGCGAGATCGCCGCCACGCACCGACGGCTCATGCTCGATATCGGAGGCGCTGGTGCATTTCCAAACCTGGGGCAGCCCCGCATCGTATGGATGGGCGTGGCATCGGACCCGAAGCTGGAATTGCTGCAGCACGACCTGGAGCGGGGAAGCGAATCGCTCGGCTTTCCAGTGGAAGGGCGTGCCTTTCGACCGCACATTACGATGGGCCGCATCCGGGTCGCGTTGCAAGCCGCCGAGCGCGAGGCAATGGTGTCCGAACTTCGAGAATGCGCATTCAGGGAACGGGTGACCGTGACTTCCGTGGATCTGATGGAGAGCGCCCTCGGGCTGGGCGGATCGCGCTACACTGTTCTGGCAGCTGCGGCGTTAGGGGAGGAGACTTGAATGGGGTGCTTTCGAACGATTGGTTGTGCGGTGGTATTCCTCGTGGCGGTAGCCTTCACGTGGTTCTTCCGCGATGACATAAGCCGGATGCTGGCTCGCGGCGGCGTGGCGCCGGCCGTAGCGACGGAAGCGGTATGGGAGCCGCTTACGCCCGAGGGTGCGGCTCGCGCGCGAGAAGTGGTGGAACGGCTGGATCGGCGCACGGGTCGTGTGTACGAGAACGTGAAGCCTGCCGATCTTTCGGCGCTGGTATTCGAGGAGCTTTCACGGCAGGCGTTGCCGCCATCGGCCTCCCAAATCGAAGCGGCAACGGTGGGAAGCACGCTCGCGATCCGTGCCAACGTGCGGCTCAGCGACTTTGGCGGAAAGGACGTTCTGGGCCCGCTCGCCTCGCTGCTCGACGATCGCGAGCGGGTGCAGTTCGGCGGCGTGCTTCAGGTCGTGCGTCCCGGGCTCGCCCAGTACCGGGTGAGCGCCTTGCGAATAGGCAGTCTTGATGTGCCGCCGCCGCTCATTCCGCGGCTTCTTCGCCGGATCGGGCGGGGGGAGCGTCCCGAAGGTGTCGCCGACGATGCGCTGCCGCTCGAGATTCCCGCGCACATCGGTGACGTGCGCATCGGCGCAAATTCGGTAACGTTGATCAAGGCCACCACGTGAGTCGGCGTATACTGGTCGTTGATGATGAGCGCGGAGTTCGGGCCGCGCTCGGCCAGCTCCTCGAATACGAGGGCTACGAGGTACACACGGCCGAGAATGCGGTGGATGCGCTGGCCGAATACGACAGGTTCCGGCCGCACCTCGTGTTCATGGATGTGAAGATGGCCGGCATCGATGGACTGGAGGCGCTGAAGAAGATTCGGGAAACGGATCCGGCGGCGACGGTCGTGATGATCAGCGGGCATGGTACGATCCAGACGGCAGTCGAAGCGACGCAGCTGGGCGCCTACGATTTTCTGGAGAAGCCGCTCGACACCGACCGCATTCTGGTCACGCTGCGCAATGCGCTCCAGCACCTCGAATTGCATGCCGAGAACACCCGGCTGCGCGAAACGATAGAGGCGCGCTACGAGATGGTGGGGCGCTCGTACGCGATCCGCGCTCTGATCGACACCATCGAGCGGGTGGGACCGACGCCCGCCCGCGTGCTCATCACCGGCGAGAATGGCACGGGCAAGGAGCTGGTCGCGCGAGCGGTGCACCGCCTATCGACTCGCGTCAACGCGCCGTTCATCGAGGTGAACTGCGCGGCCATCCCCGGCGAATTGATCGAGAGCGAGCTGTTCGGACACATGAAAGGCTCGTTCACCGGCGCGATAATCGACCGCGCGGGCAAGTTCGAGCTGGCCGATGGCGGCACGATCTTTCTCGACGAGATCGGTGACATGAGCCTCGCCGCGCAGGCCAAGGTGCTGCGCGTGCTGGAGGATGGCGTCGTGACGCGCATCGGTGGGGCCAAGCCCCATTCCGTGGACGTTCGCGTGATTGCCGCGACGAACAAGAATCTCGAATCGGAGATCGCCGACGGGCACTTCAGGCAGGATCTCTTCTACCGGTTGAACGTCGTGCCGGTGTCGGTACCGCCGCTTCGCGACCGCCGGGAGGACATTCCCGCTCTGGTCCAGCACTTTGTGGCGCTGCTGACGCAGCGTGAGGGGATGGCGCCACGGCAGATCGCGCCAGACGCGGTAGAGCGCCTTACGAGCTACGATTGGCCGGGCAACGTGCGCGAGCTGCGGAATACGATCGAGCGGCTGCTGATCCTCACCACCTCTCCACGCATTGCCGGAACCGATGTGGACCGTTTGCTGGGCCGCCGAGCGGCGGAGAGCACCAGCCTTGGCTCGCTTCTCGAATACAAGACGTTCGAGGAGTTCCGCGAAGCGGCGGAGCGCAGCTACCTCCTCGCCAAGCTTCGCGAGATGGACTGGAACGTGGCCGAAACGGCGCGGAGCCTGGACATGCCGAGATCGAATCTGTACAAGAAAATAGAAAGATACGGATTGCAACGAGAGTGAATCCAGAGATTAGGGGCTGCAAGATGAGAGATGCGAGTTGTGAGGCCCATACGGTAGTTCTCTCGCATCTCGCTTCTCTCATCTCTACGCGGAGCGTAAGATGAGCTCGGACTGGGACAAGGAATTAGCGAAGATCGACAAGCAGCTCGCGTCCATCTCGGATGAGGAGCTGATGCGGGCAAACGCACCGGTTGCTGCGGCGCCGGGTACAGCGGCGCCGTCCAGCGCGGGACGTGCTGTCGCGGCAACTCCCGCTGCCGTGGTGGGAAAGGAGCCGCGGCGCTGGGTACTCTATCTGCGGCTGGCCTTCGCGCTCGCCTTGGCCATCGGAATTCTGTTCTGGCCGCACGACATCTATTCAATCGCCTGCGGCGTGAATCTGTTTCTCTACCTGGGCGCTGCGGCACTGATTACCGGTGCCGGAGTGTGGAGCGCGGTATGGTCGTGGCGGCATCGCTCGGCTCCGGCGCACGTGCTCTCCCTGGCAATAATGATCTGGGGGCTGGTGGTCGGAGCATCGGAGGTGCTGCCGCGCGTCGGCTACGCCATACCCTCCGACGACGTGACGCCTGCCTGGCTGTGCGAATGACCCGCACCTGATTCCTGATCCCTGGTTCCTGATTCCTGGTTCCTAATTCCTAACACAATGAAGACCTACAAGAATTTCATCGCTGGAAAATGGGTGGCGCCGTCCACCGGCCAGTACTTCGACAATAGAAACCCGGCCGACACGTCGGACCTGATCGGCCGCTTCCCATTGTCAGGCACGGAGGATGTCGATCGCGCGGTGGAGTCGGCGACCGAAGGGTTCGAGCACTGGAAGCGCACGCCGGCGCCTGCGCGTGGCGATGTGCTCCGTCGGGTGGGCGACCTGCTCACCGAAAAGAAGGAGGAAATCGCCGACCTGATGACACGCGAGATGGGTAAGCCGCTGGCCGAAACGCGCGGCGACGTGCAGGAGGGTATCGACACTGCCTACTACGCGGCAGTCGAGGGACGGCGCCTGTTCGGGCACACGGTGCCTAGCGAGTTGTGCGAGAAGTGGGCGATGAGCTATCGCCGGCCGATCGGCGTGGCGGGGCTCATCACCCCGTTCAACTTTCCGCTGGCCATTCCAACATGGAAGGCGTTTCCCGCGCTCGTCTGCGGAAACTCGGTGATCTTCAAGCCTGCGGAGGATGTGCCGCACACGGGAACCGCTTTCGTCGAAGTACTGCTCGAGGCCGGTTTGCCGCCTGACGTCATTCAGCTCGTGCACGGCCCGGGCGAGGTGGTGGGGAAGGCCATCGTCGAGCATCCCGGGATCTCGCTCATTTCATTTACCGGATCCACCGAAACGGGGCGCATCGTGGGCGAGACGTGCGGGCGCATGCACAAACGGCTCTCGCTGGAGATGGGCGGCAAGAATGCGCAGATCGTGCTCGATGATGCGAATCTCGACCTGGCTCTGGAGGGGGTACTCTGGGGCGCATTCGGAACTACCGGTCAGCGTTGCACGGCGACCAGCCGGCTCATACTGCAGTCCGGTATCCACGACGAAATGCTGAGCCGCCTGCTCGATCGCACGCGCACTCTGCGTCTGGGCGACGGCCGCAAAGCCGGTACCGATGTGGGCCCCATGATAAACGAGGCGGGGCGCGAGAAGGTCGAGCGCTACGTGGACATCGGGGTGAAAGAGGGTGCGGACCTGCTCTGTGGCGGCCGGCGCCCCGAGAACGGAAAGCTGGAAAAGGGGTACTTCTTCGAGCCCACGATTTTCGCCCGCGTCGAGGCGGGTAGTCGCCTGGAGCAGGAGGAGATCTTCGGGCCCGTGCTTTCGGTAATCCGGGTGGAAACCGCGGAGGAGGCTTTTCGGGTCAACAATGACGTGAAATACGGTCTATCGTCCTCATTGTACACGCGGAGTGTGGAACTGGCCTTTCGCGCGCTCTCGGATCTGGACAACGGCATCACATACATCAACGCTCCCACGATTGGTGCCGAGGCGCATCTTCCGTTCGGCGGCGTAAAGGCGACCGGAAACGGTCACCGCGAGGGCGGCTGGGAAGTGTACGAGTTCTTCTCGGAGACCAAGGTGGGATATGTGGATTTCTCCGGGCGTTTGCAGCGGGCGCAGATTGACAACTATCCAGCACAATCAGCGTGAGGATGAGGGCACTCTTGCCGTCATCTGACGTCGGACCTTAGACTTCGAGAGCATCATCACTTTCCCCGCCTTCCCCGCGCATGAGCGATAGTTCCGCATCCAGCGCCACCGGACTCGAAATCTCGCCTGAACAGCGCAAGGCGATTCTGCGCCGCGTCAATCGCTCGCGCTCGAATTGGCGTGCCGTGTGGGATTGGCTCAAGCTGTTCCAGATAGCGGTGTTTCTGTTTCTGATCATCAAGACGTTCATCGTCGAGGCGTTCAAGATTCCCACGGGTAGCATGGAGAACACGCTGCTGGTCGGAGACTTTCTGCTCGTCAACAAGGCGGTGTACGGAGCGACTGTTCCGTTCACCGACGTTAGACTTCCTGCGTTCAACGTGCCGGAGCGCGGCGACGTGATCGTGTTCGAGTTTCCCGATCCTCAAGCTATCGGTAGCGACGAAGAGAAGAACTTCGTCAAGCGCGTGGTTGGAATCGCGGGTGACACGGTTGAAATGCGCGACGGCGATGTGTGGCGCAACGGAGAGCGGTTGGAGGAGTCGTACGTCATTCACTCCAGCCTGGGCAGCGACGCGATCGTGGAAGAATTTGGATGGCAGCGAAACTTTCTGGTACGTCGAGCGGAAGCGCACACCGGGTATCATCCCTCGCGTAACAGGTGGGGCCCGCTGATCGTCCCTGAGGGGAACTACTTCGTGCTGGGAGACAACCGCGACAATTCGTACGACAGCCGCTATTGGGGCTTCGTGCCTGACTCGCTGGTGAAAGGCCAGCCGCTGGTGGTCTATTACAGCTTCGAACGCGATCGCGTTCATCGTGCGCCATGGTTGACGAACATTCGTTGGTCGCGACTCGGTGAACGGATTCGCTGACGAAGTTCCCCAGGCGGAGGTCCCGGATCGCGTTCCGCCGCGCGATGAGTCGTCGACGTCTTCAGGAGCCGCCGTGCCACTGCCCGCGATACCTGCGCGCGCCCGTCGAAAACTTGCGTCGGAAGATGGATCGCTGGATCAATACCTTCGCGACATAAGCGTCTATCCGCTCATCGATCGCGCAGAAGAGGTTCGGCTCGCGATCGGCATTCGGAGCGAAGATCCCGATGCGCTGGACAAGCTGGTCCGCAGCAACCTGCGTTTTGTTGTCTCGGTCGCCAAGAAATACCAGAACCAGGGCGTGGCGCTCTCGGATCTCATCAACGAAGGCAACCTCGGCCTGATCCGCGCCGCCCACAAGTTCGACGAGACCAAGGGGATCAAGTTCATCTCCTATGCCGTCTGGTGGATTCGTCAGGCAATCCTGCAGGCGCTGGCCGAGCAGTCGAGGATCGTGCGCGTTCCGCTCAACCGCGCCGGTACGCTGCACCGCATCGGCAAGCGGGCCAGCGCGCTTCTTCAGGAGCTGGGCCGCGAGCCGACGAACGAGGAGATCGCCGAGGAGATGGATCTGACCGAGGAAGAGGTCGCGAAGACGATGTCGATCTCGCAGACCCATCTCTCGCTCGATGCCCCACTCGCGCCCGGCGAGGACAACAAGCTCCTCGATTACCTGCCCGACACGTACAATCCGCAGCCTGACGAGCAGACGTTCGAGAAGGCGCTCACCGAGTCGATCGAAGAAGCACTGAACTCGCTGAAGGAGCGCGAATCGAAGATTCTGCGGCTCTACTTCGGCCTGGATGGACAGGAGCCGCTGACGCTCGAAGAGATCGGCGCGTTGCTCGGCATCACGCGCGAACGCGTTCGGCAGATCAAAGAAAAGGCCCTCTCGCGCCTCCGCCACGTTTCGCGCGCGCGGTCGTTGGAGTCGTACCTAGGCTAGGGGCTAGGGGCCAGGGACTAGGGACTAGGGCAGTGAGTCTGGCGTGCTTGAAACGAGAGACGGGGCGCCGCAAGGCGCC
>CAZPCC010000281.1:0-2776 GCA_964584905.1 uncultured Gemmatimonadaceae bacterium
AACATGAAGGTCAGCAGGATGCCCATGTCGGCCTGGAACTTGAGCGGCGCGAAAATCCAGGTCGCCACGCCGATGGCCAGTGTGAAGCCGGTGAACAGCACGCCGAAGCCGGTAGTCTTCAAGGTGCGCAGGTAGGCTTCCTCGACGGAGCCCGTCCCGGCGAGCATTCCCTGGAACCGGCTGTAGATATAGATACCGTAATCGACCCCGATCCCGACGCCGAGGGCGACCACCGGCAGCGTGTTCACCTTGAGCCCGATCTGCAGCCATGCCATGAGCGCATAAGCGAGCAGCGAAACGAGGCCCAGCGGAACCATGATGCACAGCACCGCGCGCAGCGAACGGAAGGTGACCCAGCAAAGCAGGATCACCGCGGAGAATACTCCGGCCAGTATCGGGAACTGTGACGCCTGGACCTCCTCGTTGGTGGCCGCCATGACCCCGACGTTGCCGGTCGCGAGCCGGAACGCGAGCTGGTCGGACGGATGCGCCTCGCGAAAGGCTTTCACCGCGGCCACGATCCGCAAAATCGTGCCGGCTTTGTGGTCTTCCGTGAACAGCATCACGGGTATGACGCTGCAGTCCTGGTTGAGCAACCCGGTGCTGGTCTCGATATAGTTGACCGCCTGCACCAGCACCTGCGGATTGCGTGACAGCACACGCCACTTGAGACTGCCCTCGTTCCAACCGGCACCAATGACCTTCGCCACGCCGGGCAACGCTACCACGCTCTGCACCCCCTTCACGTTCGCCATGTGCCACGCGAAGTTGTCGATCGCCTGCATGACCTCGTGGTCTATGCAACCATCCGGCACGGTCTCGACGATCACCGACAGGACATCGACGCCGATCGAGAAGCGCTCGCTGATCAGCTGGCTGTCGAGGTTGTAGCGCGAATCGGCGCGCAGCTCGGGCACGCCCCGGTGCAGGTCCCCGATGCGCACGGTCTGCGCTTGCCACGCCCCGACTCCGAGCAGCAGCGCGGCGACTGCGATGATCGCCGCCGCCGGTCCGCGGCGGGATACGGTGGCCAGGCGCCGCCAGAACGGCTCCAGGATCCGTGCGCGTCGCAGCAGGCGCTCACGGTAGCGCTGGTCGTAGCTGACATAGGACAGCAACAGCGGCAGCAGCACCAGATTAGTGAGGATGATGACGGCGACGCCGACGCTCGCGGCGATGGCCATCTCCTGGATGATGCGGATGTCGATGAGCAGAATGGTGATGAAGCCGATGGTATCGCTGGCCAGCGCGATGCCGCCCGGAATCACAAGCCGGCGGAAGCTCGCGCGTGCAGCAGCCTCGCTGTCCTTTCCTTCGAAGACCTCGGCGCGCGCCGCGCTGACGATCTGCACGCCGTGGCTCACGCCGATGGCGAATATCAGGAAGGGCACGAGAATGCCCATCGGGTCTATGCCGTAGCCGAGCAGCGACAACAGGCCGAGCTGCCAGGTCACCGCAACGATCGAGCAGGCGAGCAGGATGATGGCGATATTCAGGGACTGGCAATACAGGTAGACGAGCACCGCCGTGACGAGAAATGCGATGGCGAAGAACAGCACCACGCGGGCCGCGCCATCGGAGATGTCGCCGATGACCTTGGCGAAGCCGATGATGTGCACGCCGACGGCGTCGCTTTCGAGCGGCTCACGGATCTTTTCCTCGAGCTGGCGGGCGACCTCCGCATAATCGAGGGGCGCACCGGTTTCCGGGTTGATCTCCAGCAGCTGCGCGCTGACGATGGCGCCGGAAAAGTCGTTGGCGACCAGGCGGCCGACGATACCGGCCTTGAGGATGTTCTCGCGCACCTGCTCGAGCCCCTCGGCAGTGGGCTGGAAGTCCGCGGGCACCACGTTGCCCCCGGCAATGCCGTCCTCGACGACCTCGGTGAAGCGCACGTTCGGCGTGAACAGCGAGCGGACCCCGGCGCGGTCCACGCCCGGTATGAAAAACACCTCGTCGGTAGCGCGCTTGAGCGCGGCGAAGAATTCCGGCGTGAACATGTTGCCGTCTTTGGCGACCATCGCGATGAGGACCCGGTTCGCGCCACCGAACTCGTCACGATGCTCGAGGTAGGTCTGCATGTATTCATGCTCGAGGGGCAACAGCTTGCTGAAGCCGGCATCGATCCGCAGCTGCGCCGCGGCGAAGACCATGAGCACGGTCAACGCGCCGAATGCGCCGATGATCCATGGCCGCGCGCCGAAGATCGCCCGCTCCAGAAGAGCGGTCGGATCCCGTTTGCCGCCTCGGCTTGTCACGTCATCTGGCACGCGTCGATCGACGCGATCCGGCCCCTGTTCCGGAACGGCGCGGCAGGGTGAACTCCTCGAGCCCGAATTCGCCGAACAGGATCAGCGTGTCGTCGTCTTTCGCCAGCGCCGTCGCAATGCCCTGGCGGTCGGGAAGCTGCAGCAGATCGAAACTCCGCGCGCCGTCGTTGCTGACCAGCAGCGCACCGGCCAGACCGGTCAGGATCACGCGACCGTCGGCGAGCCTGATGCCGTCGGTGAGCATGGCTTCGGTACCGACCTGGATGCGCCGCCAGGTCGCGGCGCCGTCGTCGCTGCGGTAAAGGTGACCGCGCAGCCCGAACACGAGCACGCTGTCGGCCTCGAGCGGCAGCACGCCGAACAAAGAACCCGCGTAGGGCGATGGCATCGACCACCAGGTCGCACCACTGTCATCGGAACGAAAGATCCGCCCGGCCTCGGCCGCGATATACAGCCGCCCGCCGCCGGCCGCCTCGATGTCGTTGAGATGCACGTCGATGTCGGAG
>CAZPCC010000282.1:0-2841 GCA_964584905.1 uncultured Gemmatimonadaceae bacterium
GCGTCTGGCTTGGTCTTCACTCGGCCGATAGCTACGGCTATCGGCCTCGCTCCAGACCGGCGCCAGCCACCGCCATCCCGTCGCGACCCCGCTACCGCTTCCTCCGTTACAGGCCACCACTAACAGGACTACGCACATGTCACCACTTCGACGATTGACACTGGTCGCCCTGATCATGTCGATCAGCACGCTCTCCGTCGCACAGACAGACGATTCAGAGGATTTGAAGATTTCCGCGCTGGAAGCGCTCATATCGGCGCCCCCGGAGCGCGCTTTGCCGATTGTCACGAAGGTGCTGCGCGGCGAGGGCAGCGCCAAAATGAAGGAGCGCGCACTGTTCGTGCTGAGTCAGATGGATCTGCCCGAGGCGCAATCCCTGCTGGTCGAGATGGCCGAGGCCGATGACGGGAAAATCCGGCTGGAGGCGATCCGCATGATCGGCATCGGCGGAGATCCGCAGGCGCTGGGTGCGCTGGGCGCGATCTATGCGGCCGGCGACGCCGACACCAGGGACGCCGTGCTCGAGGCCTACTTGATTGCCGACGACAGCGAAGCCGTCTACCAGATCGCCGCCAATGCGGAGAACGTCGAGGACCTCGAGAACGCGGTCAATATGCTCGGGGCGATGGGTGCTCTGGACGAGCTGCGGGCGCTGCGCGATCGCCCCGACATGGCGGAATTCCTGATCGACGCCTATGCCGTCGCCGGAGATGTCGAGTCCTTGACCGCGCTGGCAGTCGACAGCAGCGATCCGCAGCGGCAGGCGCAGGCGATCCACGGTCTCGGCATCGCCGGCGGCGACGAGGTGGGCGACGTGCTCGTCGGCATCTACCGCGACACGGACGTGCCGAAGGTCAAGGACGCAGCGCTCGAAGGGCTGCAGATCGCGGACCTCGACCGAGCCGTGCTCGAGCTGTTCAACGAGAGCACGGACCCGGCGGAGAAGCGCGAGTTGCTGCGGACGCTGGTGAATATGGACAGCGATGCCGTCTGGGACGTGATCGACGCTACACTGGAGAACGGGGAGTGAGCGGCGGCCGGCACGTTCGGGCGATTGCAGCGGCATTCGCGCTGACCGCCTGGCCCTGCGGACAATCCCTGGCGGCGACCTTCGACGCGCTCGCCGCCGACGGCGTCTACACATGGCGAGTCGCCGCAACCGAAGACGCACCGCACTGGTGCTGCATCCGCTGGAGGAGCGGCTCGGCCGTCACATGCGAATGCGACCTCGACAGCCGCCACGACAATTACAGCGCGGCCGACGGATTCCCCGGAGCAAGCGGAGAAATGCAAGTCTTTGCGGTGATCGAGTCCGGAGAGACGCGACGCATCTGGGCGCTCAGTCCGCAATGCGGAGTCACCTCCCGCCTCGACATCACCGATCTCGGCCTGGTTGATGTCGATGAGAGCCTGGCCTGGCTCGAGGACGATATAACGCCCACTTCATCCGTCGCCTCGGACGCGCTGGCCGCCATCGCCGTGCACCAAGGCGCCGCGGCATTGCGTTTCATGCTCGGCGTCGCCGCCGGCGGGCGCACCATGGAACTGCGCAAGGAGGCGATTTTCTGGATGTCCCAGGCGCGTATTTCGGAATCCGCCGGCGAACTGGAGCAGCTGATGTTCCGCGATGAGAGCGCGGATATCCGACAGCATGCCGCGTTTTCGCTGGCACAATCGACGGCGGAGAATCGTGCCCGGGCACTGATCCGGCAGGGTCGCGAGGACGACGATCCCGAGGTCCGGTCACAGGCGTGGTTCTGGCTGGCCCAGACCGGCGCGAGCGAAAGCGAGGAAGCGATCCGGTGGGCGCTCGCCAATGACGACGATGGCGAGGTGCGCAAAGAGGCGGTGTTCGCGATGTCGCAGCTGCCGGAGGAACGCGCCGTCGACGCGTTGTTGGCCGTTCTCGGCGACCGGCAATTGCCACACGAGCTTCGTGAGCAGGCGCTCTTCTGGCTGGCGCAGACCGACTCGGAGCGAGCTTTCGAGCACCTCGATCGATTGCTGTCCGCGACCCGTCGGACGGCCATTCCGGATTGAAGTAACCCGGCCTGGTCATGATCACGAGCCGCGAGGAGAGCTTCGCAGCTGCAGGAGCCGATCACGGAAGTTTTCGATACACGTCTTTCCTGTCCCCGATTCGGATGACATGGATGATCAGCACGCGATCGTTGATCGAGTACAGGATGCGATATCTTCCCTGGCGGATTCGATAGCGCTCGAGGCCAGACAGTTTACGTGCGCCGGGAGGACGAGGATCGTCCGCAAGCGATTCGATGCGCCTGACGATACGGCGGCGATCCGCTTTGGTCGCTATCGCCTCAAGTTCTTTGATTGCGGTTCTCTTGATGCGCAGGCTATAACTTGCCACGCCGTTTGAGGTCCTTGACGACTTCCTCGAACGAATACTCCGGCTCCGATTCCCTGACTTCGAACGCCTCGAAATCCTCGGCGTCTTCGGCGAACGCGGCGCGGATGGCGTCATTGACGAGATCAGACACGCTGCGATCCGTCTCGACCGCCTTCAGCCGCAGAGCACGATGCAGGGCCGGATCGAAGTACACGGTGGCGCGCTTGCTTGTTGCGTCGGTCATGGTAGTTACCATATTGCTAAAACCTCTTAACGTCAAGACGTCTTTTGCATGGTAGGCGCGCTCACCAGGCGGCATCATGCTCCGCCACGCAGCGAACGCTGAGCAAAACGCACAGCCACTCCATTAGCCTGATACGGCACCACAACCACCGCTTATCGGCAGCTCGATCGACCCATCGACGTGTCTGGCGAGAGATTACGAAAACGGGCGAGGTTCAGAAGGCGGTCTACAACACGGTTCTCGAAAG
>CAZPCC010000283.1:0-3336 GCA_964584905.1 uncultured Gemmatimonadaceae bacterium
ACGATGAATTTCTGGAACAGGATGAAGACTACCAGCGTCGGGATCGTCGCCACGCTCGCACCGGTCATGATCATCTCCCAACGCGTCGTGAATTCGCCGGCGAAAGAGGCGAGGCCCACCGGCACGGTGTAGAGGTCCGGATCGCTCGTGACGATCAAGGGCCACAGGAACGCCGTCCAGTTGCCGAGGAACGTGAAGATGGCGAGCGCCGATACGGCCGGCATGACGAGCGGCAGCGCCACCTCCCACCAGATGCGGAACTCGCTCAGCCCGTCGATGCGGGCGGCAGCGATGAGGTCGTCCGGCACCGTCTCGAAGAACTGCTTCATCAGGAACACGCCGAAGCCGGTCATCAGCCCGGGGAACATGATGCCCCAGTAGGTGTCGAGCCATCCGAACGTGACGCACATGATGTACCAGGGGATGACCAGCATCTCGGTGGGGATCATCAGGGTCGAGAGGATCGCGATGAACACGAACCAGCGGCCCTTGAAGTCGTATTTGCAAAGCACGTAGCCGATGAGGCTATCGAAGAAGAGCACCGAGATCGTCGTCAGCGTGGAGACGATGAAGGAGTTGAGGAACCACTGCAGGAACAGGCTCTCTTGAAAAAGATAGATGTAGTTCTGCAGTGTCGGGCTCGCGGGGATCAGGCGGAGGTCGTAGATCTGGTTCTGCGTCTTCAGCGAGGTCGAGATCATGAACACGAACGGCATGATCATGACGATCCCGCCGAGCGCCAGCAGCGTCCAGCGGATGATCCGCCCCGGATTGTTCGTGAGCCCGAAGCCGAGTTTCGGCATCGCCGTCGGGCGGGTGAGGGCTGCGTCCGTCATTTCGCCCTGAGCAGCCTCAACTGCACGAGCGTTATGGCCAGGAGCACGAGGAACAGCACCATGGTCTGCGCCGCCGCATAGCCCATCTCGTAGTTCGTGAAGGCCGATAGGTAGATGTTGAGGACGAGCGGCCGGGTGGCGTTGAGCGGCCCGCCCTGACCGTCGACGGTCATGTTGTAGACCTGGTCGAAGATGCGCAGGAAGCCGATCGAGCTGACGACCACGAGGAAGACTATCGTCGGGCGCAGGAGCGGGATCGTGATCTCGAACAGGATGCGCCAGCGCCCGACCCCGTCGATCCGCGCAGCCTCGTAGTAGGATTCCGGTATCGCCCGAAGGCCGGCGAGGAAGATGATCACCTGGAAGCCGAGGCCGGCCCACACGGCGGGCGCCAGGACGGCCGGCAGGGCCTGGGTCATGGAGCGCAGGAACGGCTGCTGCGACAGGCCGATATCGGTGAGGATCTGATTGAACACGCCGATCGGCACCGGCTGGTAGAACCAGCGCCACACCCACGCCATCGCCGCCGCGGTGGTAAGATACGGAATGAAGTAGAGCCCGCGCAGGACACCGTGCATGAAGCGCACCTGGTCGAGGTAGTAGGCGATCGTGAACGACAGCACGAGGCTGATCGGCAGTCCGAGGATCAGGTACTCGAAGGTGTTGGAGAAGACCGTCCAGAACTGAGGGTCATGGATGAGCTTGGCGTAGTTCTTCAGGCCGACGAAGTTCATCTCGCCCAGGAGGTTCCAGTCCGTGAGCGAGATGTAGATGGCGTTGAATGTCGGGTAAAAGCGGATGCTGACGAAGAAGACGATCGGCACGGCGAGAAACGTCCACGCCCAGAAGGCCTGCTTCTGCCGGATCGACAGGCGATCGTAGAGGATGCGTCTCATGCGCGCCGCGCTGCCGTGATGGCCGCCCGCAGCCGCTCGAAGCAGCCGGCGGGCGGGCCCAAATGTCGGCGAGCCTAGCTCTGGCAGAACTCGTCGAGGATCTTCTGCTCTTCCTCCGCAGCTGCGGCGAGCGAATCCGCCACGCTTATCCCGCCGATCTGGATGCGGTCGATCATGTCGAGGAAGACCTGACGCTGCGCCGACTCGTTGTAGAAGTCGGTCGTCTGCGCGTTGTCCAGCCCCTCGATGAAAGGCCCGTAGAGCGGATGCGCGCGGTTCTCATCTGTCAGCGCGGCGTCCCTGCGCGCCGGCAGCTCGCCGACGGTCTCGACCCAAAGCTGCATCGCCTCGTTGGTGGTGATGAACTCGAGGAACTTCACCGCAGCCTCCAGCTTCTCGCCTTCGGCCTTCCTGGAGATGCCGTTGACCCAGTAGGACGCGAAGTTCGAGGTGACCTCGTTATGGCTCGGCAATGGCGCGACTGCCCAGTCCAGCCCGTCGATGCCGGTGAAGGTCCCCAGGCGGAACGAGCCGTCGATGTGAAGGCCGGCGCGTCCGGCCGCGAATGCTGCCTGCGATTCGTCCATGAAGCCGTAGTCGGTGACCGCGTGCGCGTCGAAGAGATCGACATAGGCCTGCAGTGCCTCCCGCCCGGCCTCGTCGTTGTAAGCGACCTGGCAGTTGTCGTCCGAATAGGGCTGGCCGCCGAACTGCCGGATGAGCACCTCGCGCCACCAATGATGGTCCTGCGAGGTGGGGGCGGCGGTCATGCCGGCGACGAGGAGATTGCCGCCGTCGTCACGCTTCGTGATCTGCTTGGCGATCTCGATCATCTCGTCGTGCGTCTTCGGCGGGCTGTCGGGATCGAGCCCGGCTTCTTCGAGCAGCGTCTTGTTGTAGAATAGCGCGAGAGAACGGACGGCGGTCGGCATGCCCCAGTACTGGCCGTCGAGCTTCATTGCCGTAACGATGGGGAAGTACTCCGATTCGACCTCCGTGGCCGGGAAAGCGTCCTCCGGCAGCGGGACCAGCAAGTCGGCCTTAAGGTAATCCTTCAGCCAGCCGTAATAGAGCTGCACCACGTCCGGCCCTTCGCCGGCGGGAACGGCGGCAGCCACCTTGGTCCGGTATTGCGCATAGGGGAAATGCGTGTGCTTGACCGTGATGTCCGGGTTCTCGGCTTCGAACTGCTCGATGAGGGCGTCGATGGCGTCCACGCGCTCCTTGAAGAAGTACTGCCAGTACTCGATCTCGATTGCGCTCGACGGGGCCGAGGCCAAAGCGAGAGGAATGGAAAGGGACGCTGCCCAGAGCGACCGTGCGAGCTTCTTCCTTGTGACCATCTGATCGACCCTCCGTTATCGCGTTCAGAGCGCTCATTATTTCCGCCTGCGGCGATAGTTTGCCACCATCGGAGGCTTGTCAACAAGGCGAGGGGCGATCCTCGTTCCGCCCAGCGGGACGATACCGGTAACCGCTGCGGTTGCGTTCGATGCGTCCGAACATCCACCCGTCGCGGAAGTGCCCTGCGGCCACAAGCCATTCCTCCTCTGCGGCGCGCTCGAGGAACGCGGTGCGGCTCCTGCGGGCGCGGGCGGGGTCGA
>CAZPCC010000284.1:0-3716 GCA_964584905.1 uncultured Gemmatimonadaceae bacterium
GTCATCAACTTGCGGCGGCGGGCTTCGATGTCGTGTGCTGTGTGTGCCATGCCGGAAGTATCCCATACCGCTTTGGGTTTGTCAAGTGGGTTGAATCCTAATCGTTTCTGCGAGCACGAGAGGAGGCGGCGGGATGACGGCGCCGCTCGTGCTGTCGCTGTTTCCTGGAATCGGGCTGCTCGACATGGCGTTCGAGGAGGAAGGCTTTTGCGTCGTGCGCGGGCCTGACGTGCTCTGGGGCGGTGACGTGCGGACCTTCCATCCGCCCGCCGGGAAGTTCGACGGGGTGATCGGTGGGCCGCCGTGCCAGGCGTTCTCACGGCTCGCTCACATGGTTCGACAGAACGGTTACGAGCCGAAGTTCGGGAATCTGATACCGGAGTTCGAGCGCGTCGTGCTAGAGGCGCAGCCAAGTTGGTTCGTAATGGAGGAAGTACCAGACGCGCCGCTACCGCACGTGGTGGGCTACTACCGTGATGCGCGGCTGCTGAATAACCGGTGGCTCGGGCAGATACACAGCCGGCTTCGACGGATCTCCTTTGGGAACAGGCGTGGTCTGATGCCGCTCCCGGTAGATGTCGAGGCGCTGATGCCGGCGCAGTTCGAGTATGCGGCCGTCGGAGGTTCGCGGGCGATTCCAATTGCGATCGGAGGCATCGGGAAAGTCAAGGCCGGTAAGCGCCTCTCGCCGATGCCTGTCAACACGAAGTCTTATAGCGCGTTTCGTGATCTCTGTCGCTCTCAGGGCTTACCGGATGATTTCGATCTGCCGCCGTTCACCGTCCAGGCGAAGTGCCACGCCGTAGGTAATGGCGTACCGCTCCCAATGGGCCGCGCCATCGCTCGAGCCGTGAAGCGCGCGATGTATCCAGAGTTGTGCGAGGCGACCGCATGACGGCATACGAGATCGCCCTGTGCGTGATCGCGATCCTGGGATTGTGTCGGTACTTGCGCGTGACGAATCCCGCGAAGACGAAAGATCGGGCGCGCGTGGACAGGGAGCGGCGCGCTGTGTGCGAGCGCGAGATCGGGCACGACCTAAATTTAGGATCGCCCTCTGCGGTTACGACGGTGAGCACACGATGCCGGATACATGGGAGTGCGTCCAGTGGAAGGCGCACGGTGGGTACAGCCGGACGGAGCGCGGGAAAGAGAACCGGGAGCGTGAGCGCATCTGGTTCTCGCCGCATTGTCTGAACGCTGAACTTCCGCTCTTTCGTGACGAGTTGACGGCGTAACTGATCTGGTGCCTCGATGATCCACGACGATCGCGACAACGAGCACACCCGCTGCTGTTGCGGACACCCCGCGTCGAGCCATATGCCGCTCTGCACCGCTGAAGAGTACTGCGGACACGAAGGGTGCCGCTGTCGCGAGTTCATCCGCGCACCAGGGCAACCGCCGCCGGCCTACACCTTCGCGTCCGAGCAGGCGCGGCTCTTGCGGATCGCGGCGGGACGTGGCTGATGTCCTCTGCCGCTGTTGTCAGCGCGGGGTGCTCGCAGCGGATGCGGAACCGAAGCGGATGCCGGATGGCGGGGTTGACGTCGTGTGTCATCGATGCTTGGACTGGTGTCCGTGGCGTACCGGGCGATGTCTCTTGAAGGCGCGACGGCGGGAGCGGGAGAAGGGCGTGGACGCCGTGGACGGCTGAGGAGTGCGCCGCCCACAAGCGCCCACAGCCCGGGGTCATGGACTGGTGATTTTGGAGAAGTGATACCGAAGGGACTGGAGCACCATGTCTCGCCTCGCGTCGGCCAGTATTTTGTCGGCTTCGGCCTTCACCGCAGCGCGCAGGGCGGCCTCTATCGCTGGACGGCGGTAGCGCAACGCCTGCGCGAGCAGTTCGCCGCCCTTGATCGTGATCTTCATCGGGGCTCTTTTTTTTTTCGCGGGCGGCGGCGGATCGTGACGTGCGCGGCGTCGTCCCAAAACTCCGAGCGGCACTTCGGGCAATCGGCGGGCTTGGAACGCTTTGCTCGCGGACGGGGCTCCCACTGATGCCCACACTGGACGCAATGCCAGCCGTGGTGAGTCCGCGTGTAAGTCGCTTTCGGCAACGGCGCCGATTGTGCCACGAGAGCATTCATTACGACAACTCCGAGGGCTTGACTCTACCCCATTTAAATGGGAGAATGCCAGTGAAATCTAGGGAGGCACTATGCACCGGGACACGTACCGCATCCTGTCGCTGGCTGGCCGTTGTTCCAACGGCTTCGAGCGCGACCACGGGCGCATACAGCACGCCGTACCGCCCGCCTCGAACCGCGCGCTCTGCGGCGCCACCTATGGCCGCACGTCGGCGGGATGGTCGTCCACGGAAGGCGAGCGGGTCACATGCGGGAGGTGCATCACGAAGATCGAGAAGGCACAGGGACACGAGCACGCGATCGGTGTCTTCGCGCTCACGATGCTCGCGCTGCTCGTGATCGCGCCTGACGCGCACGCGCAGATCAGTCCGTGGGAACGCGCGGCGTCGAACCTGGAACTCTCGTTCACCGGCCCGATCGCGCGCAGTCTCGCGCTGGTGGCGATCGTCGTCGGCGGGTTGATGTGGAGGGCGGGGGAGGGCGGGAGTCGGACGCTGGCGAACATCGTGTTCGGGGGCGGGATCGCGCTGTTCGCGGCGCAGTTTTTGGTGTGGTTGTTCTGATGGCTAAACGCCGGCGGATTGAACGTCACACGGCCCTGATTGACTCGCTGGCAGCGGTTCTGTTTCCGCATCAGGAATCCGAGGAGGAGCAGGAGTCGTTTACCGATGTCGGGCGGCAGCGCGTGGACGAGTGGATCGAGCGTGTATTAGCCGAACACGGATTAAACGACGACGAACCGTTTGAGCCGCCAACGGCCAACAACGAGGTCGTGTGATCACCCGTCCCGTCTACAAGGCGCTGCACCGCCCGCTCTTCTACTTCGAGGGGATCGGCCTGCCCATCGAGCGCAAGATGTTTGCGCTGGCCGTGATCGCGGGCGTCGTGACGTTCAACGGGCTCTATTCGTTCCTCGCGGGGCTGCTCGTGTTCGTGTTGGTGTATGCCATCGGCTATCGGACGCGGCACGATGCGG
The DNA here is from genome assembly GCA_964584905.1 of uncultured Gemmatimonadaceae bacterium. Taxonomy (GTDB): domain Bacteria; phylum Gemmatimonadota; class Gemmatimonadetes; order Gemmatimonadales; family Gemmatimonadaceae; genus JALZIF01. The sequence goes on from CAZPCC010000284.1 coordinate 3,067, forward strand.
CGTTCCTGCGGCTGCTCATGCGGAGTCGAGCGCATCGGCGGGTCTACGATGCGGGGAAGCACGAGATTGTGACGGTGGAGATTCGATGAGCCGCAATATCGGATACGGGATCGTGGACCGGACGACGGAACGGCTCGTGGTGCTTGACAGCCGCGTGCCGATCTACTGGCTTAAATACGTTGCCATCCGTATGGCGCACAAACAGGGCTACGAAACCGCCGGCCCCGATCCGGACGTGCGGATCATTAAGATCGACCTAAATCAGATCACGCGAGCGACATGACCACCCTCCGCGCCCTCCGCTCGGCGTACGCCCAAGCCGGCGCCGTCAACGCGCTGCTCGCACCGTGCGCCTTCCTCGGCGACGTGCTGCTCACGAAAGCCGGGGACGTCGGGCTCTGCTACCGTCTCGGCGGGATCGATTACGAAGGACTCGACGATCGCGCCCGCGAGCAGCACACGCACCGCCTCGAAGCCGCGCTGCGCGGGCTCGACGAGTCGTGCCGCGTCTCCCAGTACCTCCTGAAGCGCCGCGCGCCAGCGGTCCACGGACGGCCGGTCTATGCGCTGGATCGGTATCTCGTCCTGATACTCGAAGGGCAGGCACGGCCGGTGCTCACGTGGCGGGATCGGATCTCGCCGTCGCGCAC
>CAZPCC010000285.1:0-2335 GCA_964584905.1 uncultured Gemmatimonadaceae bacterium
ATCGTGGCGGCGAAGTAGTTGGAGCGCCGCCCGCTGGGCGGCCGGTCTCCCGGCCGCTGGCCGGGCCGGCGAGCCGCCGGCGGACCGGCCGGCTGGCAGCCGGCGCTCCCGCGGGCCGAAGCGCTCTCCTCGGCGGACCGAGGGATAATCGTGATGATGCCGATCCCCGCGCTGAACGACGACGGCCTGCTGCCGCCGGGGATCTACGATTGCGAGATGGCGGAGATCCAGGAGCAGTTCGCCTCGAGTAAACACTCGGCCATGCGCCGCAAGCTGTTCGTGAGGTTGCGAGAGTACGTCCAGAGAGCCGGGCGGAGCGAAGAGGTCGTCGAGCTGATCGTCGACGGCAGTTTCATCACCGCCAAGGAAGAACCACAGGATATCGATCTCCTCGTTGCCACGCGGAAGGACAAACAGGTGGATGTTCTACTCCCGGTGGACTACAACCTCATATCGCGGAAGCGCGTCGCGCGAGAGTTCGAGTTCGATGTGCTGGCCGCGCCGACTGGCTCGCGTGCGTTTCAAATCTACGTGGATTGGTTTCGACAGGTCAAAGGACGGCCGGGTCTGGAGAAGGGCTTGCTGAGGGTGAAATCATGAACGCGACGGCGGATGCCCAGTTGCACCTTCTGATCGATCAACTCGCCAGAATGTACGAGGCGGCCGCGGCGCTGCGGGAAGAGCTGGAGGCGACGCAGCCGAACGTTTATCGGGTCATGGTGAAAGGACCGATAGAAGAGATTCGAAGGCTTCAACTCCAGCTCGACGAGTACACGGGACTGGCGCAGCTGAAGGAGTCTGAAGCCGATCTCTGGATCCGCATCGAGGGCGAAGAGATCGAGTGGCAAAGCGCTCCCACGAGTGTGCTCACGGCAGTCCTCGATGCGTTCCGGAAGGGCGTGCAGAGTATTGCCGAGATGATCGAGCGCGGGAGTCTCTCGTCGCGCCCGACGAAGGGGCTGAAAGACGCCGCCGACATGAGAGTGGTTGCGCTGCCACCGGGAAGCATGCAGCTTGGTCTGAAGTTGCCCGATTCCGCGGAGACGCAGGAGGGCATCATTCGCGATGCACCGGCGCGACCTTCTGTCGTGGAACGCGCCCTTCACGAGTTCCTCGCGGCAGCGTCGTGGGCTGCCGAGAAATCGACGGATGAGCTGTTTGCCATACGCCTACCTGACGTTCACCGGCGTCGAGTCGTGATGAATGCCGTCAAGGGTGTTCTCCCTCGGAAGCGAGGTTCCGTGAGCCTCGTCGAGTTTCATGGCCGTTTGCTCCCGGATCGGGCACCTCTCCGGCTGACGCGGGAAGCACACGCGAGGATCGACGTATCCCTGGACAGCCTCGTCACGGAGAAGATCGAGACCCATCTCGGATTCCTGCGGGAGATCGATCTCGACGCTCAGACGTTCGAACTGCGCAAGCCGGAAGATCCGGTCAGCGTTCGATGCGCATTCGGCGATGAGTTGCTGCCGCTCGCGAAAGAGGCACTGGACCGCCAGGTCCAGGTGATGGGGACGCGCAGCCAGGTCGAGGGGCGCCGGCCTTCGAGTCTGCAGGTCACACGGCTGGAGATCGTCGACGAGGATGCGAACGAGGGCTCGCGGGTGTGAAGCCGCTCGGTGAATCCGTTGAGAGATTGGATCACGTCTTCACATACGACGTCTTCCTCAGCCATAGCGCAAAGGACAAGGCAGTCGTGCGCGCTGTCGCGGAGCGCCTCAAGGACGATGGTCTCGCAGTCTGGTTTGATGAATGGGCCATCAAGCCCGGCGACAACATTCCGCACAAGATCGAGGAAGGGCTGGAGCACTCCCGTGTGCTCGTGCTCTGCATGTCGGCGAATGCGTTCGGCTCCGACTGGGCGCACTTGGAGTCCGGCACGTTCCGGTTTCGAGATCCGCTGAACAAGGAGCGCCGCTTCATCCCCTTGCGGCTCGACGAGGCGCCCATCAAAGGCTCGCTGGCGCAATTCCTTTCGATCAACTGGCTGCCCGATGAACGTGAGCAGGAGTATGCAAGACTCCTCGAAGCCTGCCGGCCTGTGCGGAAGGAACCTGCTCCGGAGCAGCAAGCAGCACGAGAGCGGTTGGCGGAAAGGATTCACTCCCTTGGGCATGCCGATCCGGTCCGGTCCGTCGCCTTCAGTCCCGATGGCACGCGTGCCCTCTCCGGCTCCGAAGACGCCACCGTGCGGCTGTGGGACGTGGACAGCGGCCGCTGCCTGCGCGTGCTCGAAGGCCATGCCGACAGAGTCTTTAGCGTGGCGTGGAGCAGCGACGGTGGCCGCGCCCTCTCCGGCTCCGAAGACGCCACCGTGCGGCTGTGGGACGTGGAC